>JAYQWJ020000593.1:0-3827 GCA_035829175.2 Candidatus Albibeggiatoa psychrophila | reverse complement strand
ATGGAAAAAATACAAAAACGGATTCGCAAGGCGGTCTTTCCTGTAGCAGGATTAGGTACACGATTTTTGCCTGCGACCAAGGCAAGTCCTAAAGAAATGTTGCCGATTGTAGACAAGCCATTAATTCAATATGCCGCTGAAGAAGCGATTGCAGCAGGTATCGAGCAGTTGATTTTCGTGACCAGCAGCAGCAAGCGTTCGTTAGAAGATCATTTTGATAAAAATCAAGAGCTAGAAGATGAATTAACCCGTCGTGGCAAATATGACTTATTGTCGATGACAAAAAACATTGTCCCTGCTGGCATTTCATGTATTTATATTCGCCAACCCGAGGCTTTGGGTTTAGGACATGCAGTTTTGTGCGCCAAGCCTGTAGTCGGTGATGAGCCGTTTGCTGTGATTTTGGCAGATGATTTAATTGATGGGAAAGAGTATCCTTGCTTAACTCAGATGGTACATATTTTTGAGAAGCAAAATAGCAGTGTGATTGCGATAGAAGAAGTGCCAAAACAAGATACAGCACGTTATGGCATTATCGAACCACAGACTTTATATGAAGGTTTGCACAAGGTTCAAAGTATTATTGAAAAGCCATCGCCAGAAAAAGCCCCATCAAATTTAGCGGTTGTGGGACGTTATTTGTTAACGCCTACGATTTTCAAATATTTAGAAACCATTGGGCGCGGTGCAGGTGGTGAGATTCAATTAACCGACGCGATTGAAAGTTTATTAGCAGAAGAGCAGATTTTTGGTTATGAATTCAAAGGTACGCGTTATGATTGCGGCAGTAAAATTGGTTATTTAAAGGCAACAGTGAGTTACGCTTTGCAACATCCTAATTTACGCGAGTCATTTAGAGATTATTTAAAAGAAGTACACAGAGAACATTTAGCGGACGAGATAAGTAATCTGCCTTGTCGGAAGTAGTCTATTATTAAAATCCTTTTTATTATCGTAGGGTTTGTATCACCATCCTGCGATTTGCCCGATTATAGTTATTCATCATGCCATATCAAGTTAAAGAAATTTTCTATAGTTTACAAGGCGAAGGTGCTCACGCAGGTCGTCCCGCCGTATTTTGTCGTTTTGCAGGCTGCAATTTGTGGTCTGGGCGCGAGTCTGACCGTGACAAAGCAGTATGCCAGTTTTGTGATACCGACTTTTTGGGAACAGATGGTAATAATGGTGGCAGATATGAATCTGTGCCTGTTTTAGCCCATTTTATCAGTGCGATGTGGGGCACTCGCTCAGGTCATCCTTATGTTATTTTTACAGGAGGTGAACCTGCTTTACAATTGGATGATGAATTATTGCAGGCGGTACATGATTTAGGTTTTGAAGTGGGTGTAGAAACCAATGGCACAATTCCATTACCTGAAGGCTTGGATTGGATTTGTGTCAGCCCAAAAGTGGGTTCTAAAATCGTACAGACGTATGGTGATGAATTAAAGTTAATTTATCCACAGAAAGCCGTAAAACCAGACAAATATTTAGATTTGGATTTTCGGCATTTTTTTATTCAACCCATTGATGATAAAGCGCATCCTAATGCAAACCAGTTAGCAGTTGAATATTGTCTGGAACATCCTGAATGGCATTTGAGTTTGCAAACGCATAAATATTTAAACATTAAGTAATGATAAGTTTGAGCTGTTTTTATAAGCATTCAATTCACTGTTTAAAACGGCTAGATTTTGGCTTTCGATCACAGCCTCAAAACTCGAAAACAAGCCAATAAATAACATCAATTTGGTATCATTTGATAAAGGAAAATATGAATGACGCAGTTGTTAACTAAGGCGAGCAGAAGTGTCTGGTATTGGCTGATGATGTTGCTTTTAGGGGCTACAATGGAAGGGGTTGCACTGTTCTTTCAGCATCAACTAGATTATGGTCCTTGTGCTTTATGTATCCATGTGCGTATTTATATTATGGCTTTTATGCTGGTTGCTTTATTCGCACTGCTGGTAAAAAACAACAAAATCCTCAGAACACTAACTCATATTACAACCTTGTTACTTTCTTTTGGTCTCATGGAACGTTCTTGGAATCTTTTAGGGACTGAACGCGGCTTTATTGAAGGCAGTTGCAGCATGATTCTTGGGTTTCCAGATTGGTTTGCACTCGATAAATGGCTGCCAAACGTATTTGAGCCTTGGGAACCTTGTGGTTATACGCCAGAACTTTTGTTTGGTATCACAATGGCTGAAGGGCTAATTCTGACCAGTGTCAGCGCGATTATAGTCACTGCAATCATGAGCCTGTATTCGTTGAAAAATTAGCGCGATTATTCATTTTTTATTCACGCTACAGATTCACTATCACGCATCGTATTCGACCTTTTCAATGCCTAACATCTTTGGTGGAAAACGTTGCGCTATTCCATCCTACTAAAGTTTATTTTTAGGCATCGTTCGGTATATTATGTGCAAATTAGGTTTTGTGAGATAAAATATTCAACTCTATAATTAAACCCCTCTTCTCAGTAATACTCTACAATATTATCTGCTAACTCTCTTATGGAATCATATCATGTTAGAAAAACCAGCAATAACTCAAGCTCCGATTCATGATTTACTTGCTAAGCGTTGGAGTTCGCGGGCTTTTGATAAAAATAAAATGCTATCAAGACAAGATATTACCTCATTACTCGAAGCAGCACGTTGGTCGCCTTCATGCTATGGTGATGAACCTTGGCGGTTTGTGGTATGCGATAAAGCAACTCAGCCAGAGGCGTGGCAAAATGGGTTTGATTGTTTGGCAGAAATGAATCAAAGTTGGGTGAAAAATGCACCATTATTAATTGTTGTTGCCGCAATGAAACAGTTTAAACATAATGGCGAAGATAATCCGTGGGCAATGTACGATGTTGGGGCGGCTTGCGAAAACTTATGCTTACAAGCGGTTGCACTTGGCTTAACTACGCATCAAATGGCAGGATTTGACCCGCAAAAATTAAAACAAACTTTCAAACTACCTGAAACCGTTCAAGCAACAACCGTGATTGCAGTTGGCTATCAAACTGAAATGGATGTGATTGAAATAGATGAATTAAAGCAGCGTGAATTAGCAGAACGTCAACGCATGTCTTTAGATCAATTATGTTTTGCAGGCGAATGGGGGCAAGGCTTTTCAGCTTAGGAATCAGCATGTTATCAACAGTTATTTTAATTTCGGGGCGTGGCAGTAATATGCAAGCCATCGTGGAAGCCCAAATTCCAAATGTACAGATTAAAGCGATTATCAGTAATGACCCCGATGCCAAGGGTTTAGACTATGCAAAACAGCAAGGTATTCAAGCGGTTGTTGTAAATCATAAACAGTTTGCCAATCGCAGCGCATTTGATACGGCTTTAAAAACCTGTATCGATCAATTTGATGTTGATTTGGTTATTTTAGCGGGTTTTATGCGGATTTTGACTTCTGATTTTGTACAGCATTATCACGGGCGTTTACTCAATATTCATCCCTCATTATTACCCTTATTCAAAGGCTTGCATACACATGAGCGGGCATTAGAAGCAGGTGTGAAACAGCATGGTGTCAGCGTCCATTTTGTCACTGCTGATTTAGATGGTGGACCTATCATCGCACAAGCTAAAGTCCCTGTTTTAGACGGTGATGATGCGGATATATTGGCTGCCAGAGTCTTAGTTCAAGAACATAAAATTTATCCTCAAATTGTGCAATGGATTTCTGAGGGACGTTTAAAATTACAAGAAAATCAAGTGTTTTTAGATGACAAAGTTGTGCAGTTTGCTAGCGGTTAATCAATCAGATTTGGATATTTTTTATTCAGTAATTAGGAGTGCAAGATTTATCTTGCC
>JAYQWJ020000592.1:0-3277 GCA_035829175.2 Candidatus Albibeggiatoa psychrophila | reverse complement strand
AGGATTAGATAAAATAGAGCCACTCTTTAGCAAAAAAATAAAGCCAAGGTAAGTCGCTTAATAATTTTGCTATAGTTAACATGAGTTTGGCGTGGTTTTTCAGCTTTAATAATCAATCACTTAAATGGGTCAAGAATGTGAACAAAAAATATAAATGACTGATTTTAAATGCAGATGACTTCTTGCATCAAACTTAGCTTAATCACAAACCAATATCGCATCCATTTCCACTTGCGCACCTTTTGGTAATGAAGCCACACCAATCGCCGCCCGAGCAGGATAAGGTGTCGTAAAATAACAAGCCATAATCTCGTTTACCAAAGTAAAATGGGTTAAATCCGTTAGAAAAATATTCAATTTAACAATGTGTTGCAAATCACTACCCGCAGCTTGTGCAACCGCTTGTAAATTTTTAAAAACCTGATGAATTTGCTCTTCCGTATGTCCTTCAATCAATAACATCGTTTCTGGCACTAACGGAATTTGACCCGATAAATACACGGTATCACCGACTTTAACCGCTTGGGAATATGTTCCAATGGCTTGTGGCGCGTTAGGCGTTGAAATAATTTCGCGTGGCATGGCTTTATCCTAAGTTAGGGGTTATATTTTTAGTTTTTTAGAAATCAGCACGACTTTTTTTAATTTTAAAGCTTTGCTTTCAATTAAGTGCCATGACAATATAGCAAAAAATAAAGTAATCGGGATAGCAAATAATGCGTTAACTAAAGGATGCCATTGTGCTTGGGAAAAGTGCACTAAGGTTTGCTGTATGGGAAAAGCATAAATATAAATGCCGTAAGAGAAATCACCATATTTAGCAAAATTGTAATAACGAATATTAGGGGAAAAGGCTAAGTACATAATCAAATAGCTGCCCGCGAATAGAAACCATGCTTGTAAGCCACCAAAAATTGATGTGATGACTAAAATAATTGCTGAAAGTATGGCTAAATAATGACTGATGATAATTTTTTCTCGGTACGCATATATCACCATCCCCGCTAAGAAATAAGTGCTTAATTCTAAAAGCTTTGCTACGCCAACACCACGAAAAAATCGATTAAAGCTACCTAAAATCTCAGGTGAATTATCGAATAATAACCAACGAAATAAAAACAAACCCACAAACAAAACCAACAATATCACCCGCCAACGCAAAATTCGACTGACACCTGCAACCGCCACTAAAATATAACAGACGAATTCATAAGGAACTGTCCATAATGAACCGTTAACCGTGCTTGACCAAGGATTGGCTTCAAATACGTGCGGCAGTTCGTAATAGATGGGAAATAAAAACACGCCGAACAAATATTGAAAAGTCATAGATTGAGAAAAATATTCTGTGACGCTCAATTCAGTTAACACAACTCCAAGTCCAAATGCTGCCAATAACAATACGACAATTAAGGCGGGAAAAATCCGTAAAATCCGTGCTTTAGCATAAACAAACACATTCGGCGAATGGTCATAACTTTGATAAATCAGAAAGCCACTAATCACAAAAAATACGGCAACGCCCAACGTACCAAAAGTCATTTGTTGTTGAGTCAGTAAGTGCAGTAACTCGGTTTTATCATGTCCATAAGTCAATGGATAAGCATGAGCCACAATCACCATCGTCGCAGCAACAAAACGAATTAAATCAAAATTATTCTGACGTGCATCCAGTGCATCTGCAAGCGTTATATTTTTTTGCATTACAGTACACCAAATGCGATCCAAATCACGCCCAATGAACTAGAAAACGCCGCAAAATCCAGCCATGGAAACCAAACATTATAAGGTCGAATCAAAAACACCAATACGCCATAAGTAAATAAATCCGCCATCGCAACACCAATGATAAAGCCTTCAACTCCACCCAAATAATAACCAACCATCATCCCCAGCAACTGCATGATAAAGCGTGTAATGGAATTCAACATATTGCGAAATGAATCACCAACCGCCAATAGCACAGGATAAATACTGGTGATAATCACGGTAGCAGTCGCGCCAGCGGCTAAAACTTGTAACATCCAACCTGCAAATTGATAAAGCTCGTCATACAACAAACCAACAATCCAATCACCGCCTAAAATCAAAACCCATAACGGCGGTAAAAATAAAGCTAGCAGTAACATTCTGGTTTTAAACATTTTCTCGCGTAAAGTGTCTGCACCTTGTTCTCTCAATCGCGAATATAGCGGAAACATCACCATATCGGATAATTTCATCAGGGCTTCAATTGAAATCCGTGACAAGGTTTTAGCAATCGAATATACACCCAAGGTCGCCATGCCTGCAAAACTACCCAATATGAAAATATCTAAACGCATCAACAAAAAGCCTAATGCAGTGCTGATAAAAATCCATTTGCCAAAGTGAACCAGTTCATGAACTGATTGTTTTTCCCATTGAAAGCGCATCGGAACGCTACCTGCAAGCACGGTATGGCTGGCGATTAAGCGCACGATGGCATTAACAAATGCACTGGAAACCAACGCCCAAATACTTGGATAATAATACGCCCAAACTAACATCACAGCAGTGCTGAGAAAAGCGGCAATAATGTCTAAAATCACCATGTTGCGCAAATCTAAACGTCTTGAATAAACAAACAGATAGGTTGAATTGAAGCCCATGAAAATGGAAGAAAAACCTGTGACAATGACGAGGATAACCAGTTGAGGTTCATTATTTATTGCCGCAATTGGGAATGCTAAGGCAACGGAGAATAGTGCGAGCACAAATCCCCTAGCAACTTGAATCGTCCATGCAGTCCTTAAGAAATCAGCCTCTTCGCCGCGTTTGTTTTGCACAATGCTAGGACGTAAACCCACATCAGAAAACATCGCAAGCCCCATCATCAAGGCATTAACAACCGCCATTAAGCCAAACGCTTCAGGGTATAGCCAACCCGCAACAATCACGTTGCCACCTAAGCGCATCAGCATAATACTGCCAAAGCCAAAAATAGAGAGTAAAGAACCCGTTACAGCTAATTTTTTTAAACGATTCAGTACACCTGCGTTATCTTGAGAGGTATGGTTTACAGCATTCAAGACCCTAATTCCTTTCAACGAGATTTTGCCTATTCTAAACCAAAATATTAAACTGCTGTTGACTTAAATCGGTTTAAGAGATACGAGAATTCAATGATTCAGTTGCTTTTGATAACGAAATGCAAGCACGTCAGATTAAACGGGTAAAATACAAAATGATTTTTTGTCTAAGTTAAAAACTCGCAGGCATGAAAATTTGCCCAAACTTAAGAAAAAACTTGCATGTT
>JAYQWJ020000591.1:0-1286 GCA_035829175.2 Candidatus Albibeggiatoa psychrophila | reverse complement strand
ATCATCGGGTCTAAAGGAATACAAATGGATAAAATCGTGATTGCGAGTGGAAATAAGGGCAAAATCCGCGAATTTCAACAAATTTTTACCGATTTTCATATTGAAGTCGTGCCACAAACTCAATTTAATGTATCGAATGTGGAAGAAACGGGTTTAACTTTTGTCGAGAATGCAATTTTAAAAGCCCGTCATGCGACACAACAAACGCAATTGCCTGCTTTGGCTGATGATTCTGGGCTGGAAGTGGATGCGTTGAAAGGTGCACCCGGTATTTATTCGGCACGTTTTGCTGGTGAAGGCGCAAGTGACCAGAATAATAATCAGTTGATGTTAGAAAAATTACAAGATATAGCAGAATCTGAACGTACTGCACGTTTTCAATGTATTATCGTTTTTATGCGCCACGCTGAAGATGCAACACCCTTGATTTGCCAAGGCACTTGGGAAGGACGTATTTTAACTGCCCCGCAAGGTGATAATGGTTTTGGTTATGACCCGTTATTCTTTGTGCCAACGCATGATTGCAGTTCCGCGCAATTAGCTCCAGAAATCAAAAATCAATTGAGTCATCGCGGTCAAGCAATCCAATTATTTAAGCAGCAAGTGAAAAAGTATTTGTAAAACTGTAAGAGACGGGCTGGTTTTAAATCAAAATCTTGCCAATCCTAATACATTAATAAATTGGAATCACTGCATAGCCTTTAGCTTGATAACCAATTAATGAAATAAAGGTATTTCCAACCGCTTGGATATTCGGTAACAATGAATCATTGGATACGTTAAACAATCGTGTTGCGACTGAACAGGCTTCGATTTTCACACCTTTTTCAACTAAGTCTTTTAACAATTCAGCAACTTGCTCTAATTGCTCTTCTGTATCTAAAGCGATATTTTCTGGCTGATCTGTGCTAATCATTTGCACCGATGAGCCACGAAATGCTAATAAAATATCAGGTTGGACATTTTGCGCAACTAAGCCTTCATAGGTTTCTCGGATGACTTTTAAATACAATGCTAATTTTTGTGGGTTGTCTCCAGCAATATTAATATCAAAAATGGCTTTACCTACAATAACCTCTTTTAATGCCGTCGCATCATTGGGTTGTGCTGTTTCTGCATAAGCTGTATTAAAAAATAAGCATAAACTGATCAGTCCTGAAAATAGTATTTTTTTTAGCATTGTTGTCTCCTGTATGTGGTTTTAAATCAGCATTTTCATGTGTGATTGCTACCAAGTCAAGCAGTTTCCTAATAACCTTAAACATGAGAGCTGTTGTTTTATATTG
>JAYQWJ020000590.1:0-1510 GCA_035829175.2 Candidatus Albibeggiatoa psychrophila | reverse complement strand
CTTTAAATCTGTGCTTTTAAACGCTGAGCCGCTTGCGTAACTTGAACAGGTGCAGTACCCCCTAAATGATTTCGTGCCGCAACCGAACCTTCTAAAGTTAAAACTTCAAACACATCTTGCTCAATCACGTCGGAAAAGCTTTTTAAAACAGACAATTCCAACTCAGGCAAATCACATTTATTATCAATACAATGCCGCACCGATTTGCCAACTATTTCATGTGCATCACGAAACGCTACACCTTTGCGTACTAAATAATCCGCCAAATCTGTTGCTGTGGTAAAACCCACTTTCGCCGCACGACGCATATTATCCGCTTTGACCTGCAAGTCTGGAATCATATCCGCATACACTTTTAAGCTACCGCGAATTGTGTCCACTGTATCAAACAAAGGTTCTTTATCTTCTTGATTATCTTTGTTATAAGCCAACGGCTGGGATTTCATCAACGTCAATAAACATTGCAAATGTCCATAAACACGCCCTGTTTTACCGCGCACCAATTCAGGTACATCAGGATTTTTCTTCTGCGGCATAATAGATGAACCCGTGCAAAACGCATCACTCAACTCAATAAAATCAAATTGTGCTGACGACCATAAAACCAATTCTTCAGAAAAACGTGACAAGTGCATCATCAATAAAGCCGCATCTGCTGTGAATTCAATCGCAAAATCTCTATCACTCACCGCATCTAATGAGTTGGCTGCAATGGTTTCAAATCCAAGCAATTCCGCACTGTAAGCACGGTCAATAGGATACGTCGTGCCTGCCAAAGCGGCTGCGCCCAAAGGCATTGAATTAATCCGTTTTCGACAATCTTGCAAACGCGCTCTATCGCGCAATAACATCTCGCACCAAGCCAATAAGTGATGACCAAATGTAATTGGCTGCGCACTTTGTAAATGAGTAAAGCCGGGCATAATCGTTGCTGCTTCACGTTCGGCTAAATTTGCTAATGCAGTCAGTAAGCGATTCAATTCACTGATAATTAAATCAACTTCATGGCGTAAATATAAACGAATATCGGTTGCAACTTGGTCATTGCGTGAACGACCTGTGTGCAGCTTTTTGCCGACAATCCCAATTTTTGCAGTCAAACCACTTTCAATATTCATATGCACATCTTCAAGGCTGATCGACCATTGAAATTGTCCTTGTTCGATTTCTTGTTTAATTTCTTCCAAACCTGTCACAATTTGCTGACATTCTTGTTCAGTCAAGACACCCACTTTCGCTAACATTTTGGCATGAGCAATTGAACCCATAATGTCATAAGCATATAAACGTTGGTCAAAGTCTACAGAGGCGGTAAAAGCTTCGACAAATTCATTGGTTGAGGCGGTAAAACGTCCGCTCCATGGTTTTTCTGCAACTGTCATTGTATCTCTTTAAATGTATCGGCTATGAATAGGCGTACAGCATACAACTAATCACTATGAGTTCACAATAATTTGCTCATTTCTTAAATGGGTAGTGATACGAAAAGTGCTATTCATCATGAATATAA
>JAYQWJ020000589.1:0-12241 GCA_035829175.2 Candidatus Albibeggiatoa psychrophila | reverse complement strand
GAATCTTTAAAAAAGTTAAAATCAATTAAGCCATAATCTTCCAAAGTCTTGATAAAAATCACTTTATTCAATAACAAAACAATCAATTCTTCTTTAGATAAATCAGTATCTTCAATAAACTCAATTTGCACTAATTCATCATACCAACGGGCTAAATCTTCAAAAAAATCTTTCTCTAAACCGATCTTAACCTGACTATCTAAACGTCTAATGACCTGCCAAAAATTCTGAATTTGCTCATATTGATTTAAAAAGCCAATAAAAGTAAGTTTACGAAACGGCTTAAAATCCTGATCTTTCAACGCCAATACATCACGATTAAAAAGCTGCACCTCACACAAATTGGTCAATATCAAATAATCATTATCAACTAGATATTTACGAATCTGATCCCGATACAGCGGATAATCCAAGGCTTTATATTTAATCCCCGTAATCGTTCCATCTTTATCTTTCACCTGCACAAACATCGGCTTTAACTCTAATAAAACGGGATTAGACTTCTGCTCTTGCAAGCGAAAATCAATATAACCGCCTTCTTTCTGCCGTACCTCAGAATAAATATCGACATTAGAACTTGTTATCATAGGTAAAATAGCTTTAAACAAATCCGAACTGGCAGCCTCAGGCTTAACAGGAAATTGCATAGTACGCAAATAACTCTGAAGCGCAGGCGTGCCTAACTCAGTTTGTAGCTGCTCAATCTCAACAATAGACAATTGACAAAAAGACTGTAGTTGTTCTAAATCTTGTAAAATATTCATTTTTTATATAAGACTCATACGCTAGATCATTCTAACAAGCTATTTTAATAAGATTAACAATTCTGAAATGCAAAAAAGGCGGCATAAACCTAAAACTGCAATTTAACATGTTAACGTGGTTGAATATCTTTTAAATGCTTACCAACAGACAGCCATGCTCCAAGCAATCCTAAACTTGCACCCATCAAAAATAATAATAAACTACTGCTAAAACCTAAACTAATCATTTCATATTCAACATAATACAAACTCGATAATTTTTTTACAGGTTCAACCAATAGATAAAATGAGATTGAAACCAACACCCACGCAATAAAACTACCTGCTAAACCATAATAAAGTCCTGTATATAAAAAAGGTCTGCGGATGAAGCCGTCAGTTGCACCAAATAATTTGGTAATTTCAATTTCTTCGCGTTTATTATAGATTGCCAGTCGAATCGTATTCCCGACAATCAATAGCACCGCTAACGCTAATAAAAATCCTAAAATCCATACGCTACGTTGCACAATTTTTAACATCGCAAACAAACGTTGTAACCACAACATATCATATTGAGCAACATCTACCATGTCCAAAGTTTGTAATTGATTAAGCATGGTTTCACTGTATTGAGGATTTGTAATATCAAATTGCGGACTTAAGACCAATACTGCGGGTAACGGATTTTTTTCTAAGGATTGCAATGCTTCACCAAATCCAGATAAGGCTTGATATTCAGCAAATGCTTCGTCATGCGTAATCACTCGAATACTGCCTAAATCATATTGTTTTTGTAATTGTTTAGCCAAAATATGGGCTTGCTTATCAGAGACTTGCGGTTGTAAAAATAATGAAATTTGTACCGAACCGCCCCAATCCTGACTAACATACTGCACATTCTGCAATAACAACAATAAACTGGTTGGTAATGTCAACGCAATCCCAATCACCGCCGCTGTCATTAATGTTGTCACAGGCGTTTTTACAAGCTGTTTCAATGTGCTGCTTAAAACGTCAATGTGATGCGCTAACCACGCATTTAAATTATCTCGTTGTACCGTTGGTTGAGCACGTTTTGGACGTGGTGCGGGTTGTTGGCTTGGAGTGCGAGTTGGCTTTCTAGTGGCTGCCCGTTTCATCTAAATTCCTAGCAGGGGGTTAAATCATTTGTCATCAAAAGCTGATAACTCACAAACGTTGTTATGTTTATCAGAACTGCGATTTCCTAAAGGATTGGCAGTCCTAATAATTGATATAAAAACAGCGATATAACCTATTGTGGACTATTATATCTCTCATTCTATATAAGGATAAATAAATACTTTTTGTGCATATTCAATTTCACCGGTTGCTACAGTATATTCTAATAATTATTTAAATAACTATAATTTCAAACGATTACAATTTATAAAAACGGTTCAAAATATGATTTATGGAAAAACATATCATGTTAGAAAAAACTAAAAATCTTTAGCCTATTTGTGTCTATTATTAGTGAACTTAAGTAGATTTTAAAGCTTAAATTCACAAAAAGATCGAAATTGGTATCATTTTTGATTAATTATCACCATTTATTCAAATAGATACTTCATAAATAAGCACACTTTATTCCACTGATTGCAAGCTCTTCAATCTTAATAAGAGTTTAAAAAATAAATAGTGTAAAATAACATGTCCTATTGTATGCCCAACAAACCCTTATACTTGCTAACCCCCTATATAGATTATAATAATGGATAATGATTCTGGTGTTTATAAAGATGACGATATTCTCTTTGCTGAGGAGACGACTGGAGAAGATGTGCCTGCATTTTCTGGGAAAATATGGAAAATATTGGTTGTTGATGATGAACAAGAAGTGCATTCTATAACACAATGCTCACTTGAAGATTATCAATTTCAACAACAGCAACTACAAATTTTCAATGCCTATTCGGTAGCTGATGCAAAAACAGTTTTATCTCAACACAATGATATTGCTTTAATTTTATTAAATACCACGCTAAAAGCAGATGATGCAGGTTTGCAATTGGTGAAATATATTCGTGAAGAATTGCAAAATAATCTAGTCAGAATTGTGTTGCGTATTGAACAAATAGGGCAAGCACCTGAAAAAGAACTCATTGTAAAATATGATATTTATGATTATAAGCATAAAGCCGAACTCACTGATGATAAGCTTTTTATGTTAGTCACATCCAGTTTGCGCCATTATATCGATTTAACCAGCATAGAATCCCATCATTTAAATGTAGAACAAAAAGTCAAAAAACGTACCGAAGAGCTAAGCAATAAAAATCAAGAATTATTAGAACTTAATCAAGCATTACGCCACCTCAATCAAGAAAAAAATGAATTTTTCCAAATTATAGCTCATGATTTAAAAAACCCCTTGTTTGCAATCCAGAGCTTAGCAAATCTTATTGCCAAGAATGGGTCGAGTTTAAAAATAGAACGCATTGTCGATTTTGGACGTACTATTGATAATAGTGCAGGTGAAATGTTTAATCTAATTAAGCGTTTGATGGATATTAATGCGATTGAATCAGGGCAAATGCAGTTTCATTTAGAAGTATTTAATCTGGTTGAAAATTTACAAACGGCGATTCATGGCTATCAGGAACGCGCTAAATCAAAAAATCTATTATTTCATACAGAATCACCTCAACAATATAATAAATATAATATTTTTGCAGATAAATACGCTTTAAATAAAATTATTGGCAATTTAGTCTCAAATGCAATTAAATACTCACCTTCTGGAACAAGAATAGAGCTAATTATTTTTAAGCAAGACGAACATGTTTGTATTGAAGTTAAAGACCAAGGGCCTGGCTTAAGTGAAGAAAAACAGAAAATATTATTTAATAAATTTAAGCGATTAACCTCTGATTTTACTGCGGAAAAAAGTTCTAATGGTTTGGGTTTGTTTATTGTTAAAAGCTTAGTTCAGGCGATGAAAGGCGATGTCTGGTGCGAAAGTGAATTAGAGAAAGGAACGAGCTTTTTTGTAAAATTCCCATTGGCTAACAATATACCAAGCGATACAGTTCAAGAAATATCCATTGCATCCCCAATGAGCAGAGCAGAAATGCTACAACGCTCATTCCAATCTTTACGCGAAACCGAAAGCCGTTTAGTACAATTTTTAGATGCAATGCCCGTAGGTGTGATTGTGGTCGATAACCAAGGCAAATTGTATTACGTTAATCAACAAGCCCAAAATTTATTAGGCAAAGACATTATACCGAATACAACTTATGAGAGTTTTTCTGAAGCTTGTCAACTGTATCATACGGGTTCTGAGGAATTATATTGTTCATCACATTTGCCGATCACCCAAGCATTAGCAGGGACTAGCTCTAGTATCGATGATCTGGAAATTCATAATGGTGATGAGACGATTCCATTGGAAGTATGGGCGACTCCTATTTATGCTGAAAACCAAGAAATTTCTTTTGCAATTGCGGTATTCCAAGATATTACTAAGCGTAAAAAATCAGAGCTTGAGCGTGATAAATTTACCGCTGAATTGGTTCAATTGAAGAAAGCTTATGAACGTTTTGTGCCACGTGAGTTTTTGAATTTGCTTGATAAAAAACAGATGATTGATGTGCAATTAGGCGATCAAGTTGAGAAAGAAATGACGGTTATGTTTTCTGATATTCGTGGTTTTACCAGCTTGTCAGAAGATATGGAGCCTCAAGAAATATTTGATTTTATTAATAATTACTTGGGGCAAATGGAACCTATTATCTTAAAGCATCACGGTTTTATTGATAAATATATCGGTGATGCGATTATGGCCTTATTTCCAACCACGGTTGATGATGCGGTACGCTGTTCTATTTTGATGCTGCAAACCTTGAATCAATATAATAATTTGTTGCAACGTGCAGGTTATCCCACAATTAAAATTGGCATTGGTTTAAATACAGGACCCTTGATTTTAGGTACAGTTGGTGGGCAGAATCGCATGGATGGCACGGTGATTTCTGATGCTGTCAATACCGCCGCTCGAATTGAAAATTTAACCAAATTGTACGGCACACCGCTATTAATCACAGCACAGTCTTATATTAAATTAAAAAATATTATGGAGTATCACATCCGAGTCATTGATAATGTCAAAGTGAAAGGCAAATCAAATACGGTGGTGGTCTATGAAGTTTTTGATGCAGATGCGCCAGCGATAATTGAGCTGAAATTAGAGACCTTACGTGATTTTGAGCAGGGTTTTATGTGTTATCACAATGGGCATATTGCCAAAGCCCGCGCCTTTTTTGAAAATGTAAATTCGATTAATCCCGCTGACCAAGCCACGCTGGTGTATTTAGAACGTTGTTTAGAAAAAACTTAAATCGCAACTCAGATATTTAGCTCAGCATTCTCCACACAAACTTGTTGAATATAATTTAATAATTTAGGCATCGCTTTAGAGACGGCGGGACTTAAACTATCATGTAAAACCAAATGTTTTGAATCTGCCACAATCCCACAAACAATCCACTGATGAGGCGATTGCCCTAAATTTTCCGCCAATTGCAACAATGTCATCAAATTCATACCATGACTTGAGACGCTGGTTTCAGGTAACAAAGACAATTGCGACCATGAACAAATTTGACCGATAGGTAATTCAGCATGAATCGCATCGACCAAAATGGCAAACTCGGCTTGTTTTAAATAGGTAAGCAAATCTGTCACAGGGGCTTCACAACGTAACAAACTGACAGGCTGGCTAAAGGTATTTTCCAACGCATCTATAACTTTCCAACCAAGCTGGTCATCACCATAAGGCGAGCCAATACCAATGACGCGAATAGGATTCATACAGTACCTAAATTAAAAACAATAGCTTTTGAGTGTATCTTATTTTTAAGTATGGCACTCAAAAACTATAATTTTAATCGATATTAACATGTTTGCTAAAATCAGCTACTGCGCAAGAAGCCTTCTAACTTAGTTTGTAAATAGATTTGGCTTTTTTTCAAATTGGTTAAATAAACAGAAGTATCATCAGAAGCACTTGCTATACGATGAACCTCATCATTAACTTTATCAAACTGGGTATATAAACCTGCAAATTGTTGATTGGACACGCATAACTGAGAAATTTCATCAGCATATTGTGATAGCTCTTTTGGTATACCATGCAATTGTTGAAGCATAATATTCACTCCCTTGGTCTTTGATAACACGCCTACATCTTCGGTATAATTTTTATTTTGAAGGATGTATAAATAATTCTAGCAGTAAATATAAGAATAGGCAGTGTTTAACAGCAAATAATCTCATTATTATTATTTTTTCATTTTCCCATCTAAATTAATAAATTCTCGTTTTACAATAAAGATTTGATTTTAAATCTACTTCCCACTGCTACAATTTGTATTTTTTAAGGTCTCATTAAGTGCTGTTTGCAGGAATTTAAATTTACCAAAATAAGATAAATCTTGTATTCCTATTAACTTAGAATTTTCATGTTAAATGTAAGTCTTAAATTATATTATCTGGATTCATTAAAAAAGCCCAACCAGCAATGATTACCAGTCAGGCTTAAAAAATAATGTTTAGAAAATTACTGATTTGAACTCAATGCAGCATCAATAATATCGTTGCCAATTTCTTCTGCAAATTTATCCCAAACAGGCTTCATTGCTTCACGCCATTTAGTTAGCTCTTCCTCGGTCAACGCTAAAACTTCAGTGCGACCAGAATCTATCACTTTTTGACGATATTCCATGGATAATTTAGACGCTTCTACATTCACTTCAGTGGTGACTTCAGCAATAATCGCTTCTAATTCAGTACGAATGTCTTCAGGTAAACCATTCCAAAAATTATCATTCGTGACTAACATATAACCCAAATAGCCATGATTAGATTCAGAGAAATATTTTTGTACTTCATGGAATTTCTTAGAATAAATATTCGCCCAAGGGTTTTCTGCACCATCAACAACCCCCGTTTGCAAAGCATTATAGACTTCGGCAAAAGCTAATTTTTGAGGACTTGCCTCTAATTGCTCAAATTGCGCTTGTAACACATCAGACTGCTGAATACGGAATTTCAAACCTCTTGCATCTTCAGGATTATGCAATGCTTTATTAGCAGATAATTGCTTTAAGCCGTTGTGCCAATAAGCAAGACCACGGTAGCCAGTATTACTCATAGAGCTTAATAAATTCTGACCTGCTTCAGCTAATTGGAATTTTTCAAGGGCTGCTAAATCGTTAAATAAGAAAGGTAAATCAAATACTTGTAATTTTTTCGTGTATTTGCCAAATTTTGCTAAAGAAGGTGCTGCGATTTGCACATCACCTAATAACAAGGCTTCCATGACTTTGTTGTCATCATATAACTGTGAATTTGGATAAACTTCAACATTAACCCGACCTGCAAGACGCTGTTCAACCAACTCTTTAAAACGGTTTGCGCCAATCCCCTTTGGTGTGCTTTCTGCAACAACATGAGAAAATTTAATTGTTATTGGTTTATCAGATGAAGCGTTTTCGCCACTGTCACCTTTATTGCATCCTGTCATTGCTAAAATCATTAATGACAAGCCTAAAATATATTTGAGCATAGGTTTCCCCTCCAATTATGATAAGATATGAACTAATTTATATTAGCTTAATAAAATAGGACTATTGGGGTATAAAAACACCCTCTACACAGGCTACCATGTCTTCAATTATTATCAATAGGTCAATGTTAAATTAATCATTTTTTTAGCTGAAATAGTGATAAACCAAATAGTTATGAATCTCACTATGACAACGGATTGATACTATGTCTACGCACAGATTATTTTTTCTCTTATGTATTTTGCTATACAGCTTATCTATGACAGGTTGTGCAGGTTTATTGCCTGAAATTAAGAAAACAACCAAGTCACCTTGGAAAACATTTAGTGAAGCGAAAAAATCGTTTGATTTAATCGTACCCGAGAAAACAACCAAAGAAGAATTGAAACTGTTGGGCTTTGATCCTTTCGAAACCCCCAATGTTAAATTAATTACCTATTTGGATATTTTAGAACGTTTTGTGCCTAATCAAGCAGTGCAATTGGAACATTTACATCCGCAAGTCCGTGCTTGTTTAGAAGTTAAAGAAGCGTGCCTAGGTTACGAGGTCAAGCCCAGTAATTTGCAGAGTAAACGTTATGGAAATGCAGTGCTCGATTTGTTGAATTTTAGACGTAAAACAATGACTTCTGGATGGCGTTTTGATGCAATCATCGTTTTAAATGGCGATGTGGTTATTTATAAAATTTGGGGCGGTGAACCGAACGTTTTAGAATTTGAAGATAAGAAAAATCCTTTAGGTCCTTTACAAGATATAGGTCGTGTGTTTAATCTGGATAATTTCTAGCATGTTGGGGAGTTGTCTGCGGATAACGCCTCAATCCAATATACCCATGTCAAATTCTCAGCAACCTCTTGAATTAAAACAAACAACCTTACATTGTCGTGGCGTATGGTGCATTCAACATCTTGCGGCTATTGAGCAATTGCAAGCCCCTTTTTCCGCTCAGCAAATCGAATTCATCGATGGACACGATATTGAGAATTTAGACACCGCAGGCGCATGGTTATTGTATTCATTACAGCCTCAAGCCCAATTTATTCATTTCAAACCCGAACATCTTGCCCTGATCGAATTAATCAAAAACACACCGCTCAGCTTAAATAAATCGCTTGGAAAGCCACTCTTTTTAGAAAAAATGGGTCGTCAAACAATTGCTCAAATACAACAATTTTTCGCTTTTTTAAGCTTTATTGGTGAAGCCAGTTTAAGCTTTTTGTATTTTCTATTGAATCCGCAACAATTTCGCTGGAATGCCTTATTTTCTAATATTTATGCAGCAGGCGTAACAGCTTTACCTATCGTGGGTTTGATGGCATTTTTAATGGGTGTGGTATTGGCTTATCAAGGCGGCACACAATTGCAACTTTATGGGGCGAATTTATTCATTGTCGATTTGGTTGGCATCACCTTATTGCGCGAGCTTGCACCCTTATTGACCGCAGTGATTGTCGCGGGACGTAGCGGCTCA
The DNA here is from genome assembly GCA_035829175.2 of Candidatus Albibeggiatoa psychrophila. Taxonomy (GTDB): domain Bacteria; phylum Pseudomonadota; class Gammaproteobacteria; order Beggiatoales; family Beggiatoaceae; genus Albibeggiatoa; species Albibeggiatoa psychrophila. The sequence goes on along the minus strand of JAYQWJ020000589.1, from coordinate 3,433 downwards.
GCGTATACTGCACAGATTGGCACGATGCAAATGACCCAAGAATTGGACGCGCTAAAAACCATAGGTATTCCACCGATGGCGTTATTGGTTTTGCCTAAGGTTTTGGCATTAATCATTGTTTTACCTTTATTAAGCGCGTTTGCTGATATTTTGAGCATTTTAGGCAGTATGCTAATTGCAAAAATAGCCTTGGATGTGAGTGCAATTGATTTTATGACCCGTTTTCCTGAAGTTATCGGGGTGAATCATTATTTAATTGGTTTAGGGAAAGCTCCTGTTTTTGCTGCGATTATTGCATTAGTTGGTTGTTTTCGTGGATTTCAAGTTACGGGTAGTGCTGACAGCGTTGGGCAGCAGACAACCTTGAGTGTAGTTCAAGCTATTTTCTTGGTCATTGTGGCAGATGCTATTTTCTCAATGTTGTTTAATTGGCTGGGTATTTAGCATGAACAACATCATTGAAATCAAAAATTTGCACACCTGTTTTGGCAACTTGGTGATACATGAAAACTTGAATTTAGCGATTAAACAAGGTGAGATTTTAGCATTAATTGGTGGCAGTGGCGCGGGAAAATCCACTTTATTGCGCGAGATGGTTTTGTTGGAAAAACCTGTTTCAGGCTCAATTTGGATATTAGAGCAAGATATTTTAAATTTAACTGATGAATTATGGTTGCGGCGACATTGTGGGGTTATGTTTCAAAGTGGTGCATTATTTAGTTCTCTCACGGTTGCTGAAAATATTGCGTTGCCATTACGCGAACATACTGAATTAAGTGAAAAATTGATTGCGGAAATTGTGGCGTTAAAAATTGCTTTAGTTCAATTGCCAAACCAAACAGGACAATTATACCCGAGTCAATTAAGTGGTGGGATGGTAAAACGGGTCGCGTTGGCAAGAGCTTTGGCGTTAGACCCGCAAATTATTTTTTTAGATGAACCGACCGCAGGCTTAGATCCAATTGGCGCAGCAGCACTTGATGAATTGATTATCAATTTAAAACAGTTATTGGGTTTAACCATTGTGATGGTAACGCATGATTTGGATTCATTGAGACAGGTGACAGATAGAATCGCGGTGTTAGCGGATAAACAGGTGGTTGCGGTACAAAGTTTTGAGATGTTATTGAAATTTGAGCACCAATGGGTACAAAATTATTTTCATGGGGTACGTGGAAAAAGATTTAGATAATGACTTATTTTATAAAATAGGGCTTAAATTTATCATTTTGCCAAAAAACACTTAAAAATAAACTTTTCTTGTGCCTTGTGATAATTCAAGTTGCTGATTAGAAATCAAATTGCTGAGTAATTGGAATCGGTGCTTCTTTAATACCAATCACGCTAATTAACCACTGTAATTTATTCTGTCTACGTTTTCCTGTAAATAAAATCGCTTCGGGCAATTGTGTGACAAAATCAAATTTTGCAGGCGGCCATGTTTCAAACCATCTCCCATCTGCACCCATATATTGCAATCGTCCTTCATGTCCAAACCATTCCATAATTTGCCATTTTAACGCGGGTTGCCCGACTAAATCAGGATAATAATATAAAACTGTTTTATCTTGCTGCGCTAATAATGCCCATTTAAAAGGGGTTGGCATACCTGTTTCTTCGTGCAATGAAGCCATAGTCAAACCAGAAAAGCTATCTTTTTGCCCTTTGAATACATAAGGTGATTCCTTGCCTGCGGGAAATAATGAACGGGTGCTACTTCTAAACCAATATTCTTGCAATGCGCCTTGTTGTAAGTCATCAATTTGATTTACAAACTGGGTTTTTAATTGAAATACAAAGCTTAAACCTTGCATTAACAACATACTGATTAAACTCACTAAAACCAGTACAACCAGCATTTCTAATAAAGTAAAACCTGCGTATTTTTTCATTCCCATGACTTCCATACGGGTTCTCGAACCTGTTTATAACCCGTTTGATTTAATTTAACCGTCGCCACCAATTCTTGCGCTACATAAATATCAACTTTGGTTTCATACAAGCCCACAATATAGAGACCTCTCCCTTTCAAACCTCGGGTATTGTCCATCGGTTCTGCCAAGGCTTCAGCTTCCCATTTAAAACGATATAAACCAACTTCGATATCACCTTGAATTTGTTGCAACGGGTTGATTGTTTCCATAAAAACCATAGCATTGCGTACCGCTTCATGGCGTTTTTGCACTTGTTGAATTCGGTATAAACTTTGAAGATTTGCATTCACCCAACTAAACAGTGCCATGCCCACCATTGAGACTAAAACCAAAGCAACAATTGCTTCTAATAAACTAAAGCCTTTTGATTTCATTGATTAATTACTGCTCGGCAAAAAGGGGGAATTAATTTAACTTGATAAGACAGAGAATCATTTTGTAGATTGATGATGCCACCCGAACATGCACCATTTGCACGGAAAATAATCGGTTCATTTGCACTCAATGTCCAGTTTTTTGTTAGCTCTAATTTAATATTTTTCTGTAAAATCTCATAATCGGGATTGTCGGCGGTAAAAGGATAGGTTTTAAAGCTAAAGTTCAAACCTTTTCGGTAAGCCTGATAACTTAAGCTACTAATTTGAGACATAATTTCTTCACGTTGATATGCCGCTTGCACGCTATCATACATTGCCATTAATCTCGGAGCAACCAAGCCCGTTAACAGTGCAAAAATAAATAAAACAATCATTAGCTCCAACAACGTATAACCTTTCAATGAAATCATATCCTTTTAGAAACCTATTTTCTTATTGTAGAATAATCTAAACCATATTGTTATATAGTAGTTCCATATTAAGTGCCTCTGACTCCGACAAAACTTTATAAAGAATTGAAAAGTGATAAAATGAGGTAAACTTCAAAAGTTGATAAAAGAAAAAGGATAGAACAATGAGTGAATATGCGGTTGAGAAATTGAGAAAGAAATTGGATAAGTGTATGAATTTACACGGATCATTCATAGATTTTTTATCAGTACGTGGCAAAATTAAATTAAATCCATATTATGACTATAAAGCTTTGCATTCTGAATGAAAATCTAGTGACTTAGCTTGAAAAAAGGAAAATAATATGCAAATTGAAGCAAATAGTGTATTACAACACGCTATACAACTCACGCCATCTGAAGTTGAGTAACATATACGCTTAATGGCGGCTTTAAAAATGTTTGAACTCGGTAAGCTTTCTGCTGGACATGCGACACAACTTGCCAATATGAGTCGAACAGCCTTTTTTGAAACATGTAGCCAATATCATATTAGTTTATTCAATTACTTAGATGAAGAAATAGCAGAACAACTTGATGTAGAAATGGAAATAATAGAAGAAGATAAATAAAATTTTAAGTTGTTATTATCTCTCCAGACACCTAAATCAGCAAAAAATGCCTCAAAATCAACTCAATACCTTAAAAACGATTATCAAAGACACCATGCGCC
>JAYQWJ020000588.1:0-4634 GCA_035829175.2 Candidatus Albibeggiatoa psychrophila | reverse complement strand
AAAATGATAGGGCAAAAATATGAAAAAATATGTTGAATTGCTACTCATATCACTATTGATGACACCCGCCAGTTGCTCTTTTCCACCACCACAATCACCACCATTAAAAATTGTCATCTATGCAACGTGGCCAACCAGTGCGGTCATTTTTATTGCTCAAGAACATGGATTATTTGCTAAATATGGGGTACCGATTACTTTTGTACCAACAGCAGATTATTTGGAAGCTATAACATTCTATAAAGAAGGTAAGGCAGATATTACTTTTGCAGCATTGACTGATGCGATTGTTCTTGATGCTGAATGGAAATCAACTCGATTTATCTATGCGGTAGATTATTCTAAAAACGGTGATTTTATTGTTGGACAACCGACCTTAAATAATTTAAGCGATCTAAAAGGTAAAAAGGTATCTTTTGAGGGATTTAATAGTTTTTCCCATTTATTTGTATTAAAATTATTAGAACGGGTTGGACTAAAAGAAGGTGATTTTCAAGCGGCTAATATTGAAAATACTAGTGTGCTAGATGCCTTAGAAACAGGTAAGATTGATGCAGGACATGTCTATGGCATAGCTATTCCCACCGCCTTAGCCAAAGGTTATAAAATATTAGGGAAAGCTGGAGATGTGCCTTATCTGATAACGGATGGATTTGTAGCCGATGCAGATATTCTCAAAACACGTCGCCAAGACGTACAAGGCGTAGTCAATGTTTTGGCAGAAGCAATAGATTGGCTCAAACAATATCCTGAAGAAGGCGCAAAAATTATTGCTAAATACACAAATATTCCACAAGCTGAATTAGAAACCACATTGAAAGGAATACACATTTTCACTTCACAAGAAAATAAAGCAGCATTTAAACAAAAAGGTGCTTTAATTGAGACAGGTCAAGAAATTATTGAGTTCTTTCGTGAAAAAGGAACTTTACTAAACTTACCAAATATTAATAAAATTATTGACGGTCAATTTGTCAATGCGATAGGAGACAAATAATGAAAGTTAAAATATATTTATTTTTAGGATTGTTATTAGTTGTATTGGCAAGTTGCTCTCCGTCATCAACGCCAATTTCGCCTTTAAAAATTGGTATCCATCCGGGATGGCCGACACCCGGTGCGGCTTTTGTGGCTCAAGAAAAAGGATTATTTACTAAGCATGGCGTGGAAGTCACTTTAATGCCAATAGTAGAATACAATGATATTAAAAAGTTTTACCGTGAAGGCAAGATAGATATAGCTTTTATGGTTTTTACTGATGCCATCATGTTTGAATCTGAAGCAACTTCTGCTCATTTTGTCTACGCTATTGATTATTCTGATAGTGGAGATGTCATCATAGGGCGGCCGACTTTAGACGGTCTAAACGATTTGAAAGGCAAAAAAGTATCCTTTGAAGGATTTAATAGTTTTTCTCATTTTCTAGTATTAAAATTACTAGAGCAAGCTGGATTAAATGAGGGCGATTTTCAAGCAGCAAATATCGAAAGCTCCAAAGTATTAGATGCTTTAGAAAATGGCGAAGTGGATGCGGGACATATTTATGGCATACCTATTTCAGAGGCATTGGAAAAAGGTTATAAAGTGATAGAAAAAGCAGGTAAAATTCCTTACTCAATCATGGACGGCTGGGTAGTCAGTACAGAAACCATTAAAACACGTAAAAAAGAAGTACAAGCGGTTATTAATGCATTGGCTGAAGCCACAGATTTATTGGCGCAATCTCCTGAAGAAAGTTTAAGCATTATGGCTAAATATATGTCCGTCCCAAAAGAAGAATTAGAAATTATTTATCAGGGATTACATATTTTCACTTCGCAAGAAAATCAAGAAGCTTTCAAAAGTGATGGATTGTTGCTCAAAGGTGGTAAAGAAATCGTGGACTTCTTCTATCAAAAAGGCGGATTAATCAAAATTCCCGATTTGAATACTATTGTTGATGATCAATTTATAGTGCCGATAAAAAACAACCCATAACGACTTAATTCATTATGAATTTTACCCCCAAACTAATATTTCTTAGCTTAGGTTCAATTTTAGGTGTAGCTATTCCGTTGTATCTATTCTTGTCCTACGCTAGCAGTCAAGCCCTTGAACAAGAAATTCAAACTCAATTACATGGGCAAGCTCTACACACTATGGATAAGTTAGATCGCATGTTATTTGAACGACAGGCGGATATGCAATATTTAGCAGATACCATTAGCGATATTGCAACTCCTACACCCGAACAAATCATGCAAACCTTGCTTACTCATCGCCGCTATTACAAGGTTTACTACACACTTTCATTTTATGATGCTCACCGAATTAAAATCGCTGATACTGCTGGCTTGTCGATAGGACAAAAGAGTGAATCTGATTTGTGGGCATTGTCTGTATTTGAACAAAAATTAAGTAGTATTGGTACAGATATTCACTTTGATACCGATTTACAAAAGAATATTGTTTACTTTGCTGTGCCTGTGCAAAACGATCAAAATAGACTATTGGGTGCAGTTGTTGCGCAAATGCCTGTAGAAAATTTGTATTTTGTATTAGATGGATTAAAAAATAAAACCGCAAATATTGAAGTAAGCTTATTTGATTCAATAGGAAAAATGCTCTATTCCACCACTCAGCGCGAGTTAATTGGACAACAAATCTTACCGGCTGTCACACCTGAAAATATCGCAGAATATGTAGGTAAAGATAATTTTTCTCAATTTGTTCAAGAGCTTGGATATTTGGATTTTAAAGGCAATCACTGGACTTTAGTGATGCATTATCCGATCAAACAAGCACTGGCTACCGTGACTACATTACGATTGAAGGCTTTTTTTATTGTGACTATATTGATATTAGTCACATTAATTATCACCATTTTACTCGCGCGTCATCTTGTTAGACCCATCTTGTCATTGAAAGAAGCCGCCTTAAATCTAAAAGAAGGGAATTTTCAAACGACAGTACCGATCACCTCTAAAGATGAAATTGGACAATTAACGCAAACTTTTAACCAAATGAGTCAGTGGTTATTAGAAAGTATGAAGGCATTGAAAGAAAAGGAAAAATTATTACAAAAGTACAATGGACGTTTGGCAGAAGAAGTGGCTATTCAAACAGAAAAACTTGCAGCAACTAATGAAGAATTACAATCGCAAGCAGATGAATTATATGACAAAAATAAATTAATGGAACTTGCTAAAAAAACCGCAGAGCAAGCAATGCAGCAAGCAGAAATTGCCAATCAAGCAAAAAGCACCTTTTTAGCCAATATGAGCCATGAATTACGCACCCCACTAAATGGAATTTTAGGCTATACGCAAATTCTTGACCGCGATAAAACACTAACATCTAAACAACAAGAAGGCATTAAAATTATCCATCGCAGTGGTGAATATTTATTAACACTTATCAACGACATACTTGATTTAGCCAAAATTGAATCTGGAAAAATTGAACTTTATTTGCTTGATTTTAATTTTAGCGAATTTATTCAAAGTTTAATTGAATTATTTCAAATGCGTGCTGAACAAAAAGGAATTAGCTTTATTTACAATCCATTATCTCATTTACCGTTGGGTGTTCGTGGTGATGAAAAAAGATTGCGGCAAGTGCTAATTAATTTATTAGGAAATGCGGTTAAATTCACACAAAAAGGCGGTGTGACGCTTAAAATAGGTTATCACAATCATAAAATTCGCTTTCAAATTGAGGATACGGGGAATGGTATTGCGCCACAAGATATAGATAAAATATTTCAACCTTTTCAACAAGTAGGCGATATTCAATATAAGGCGGAAGGCACAGGTTTGGGTTTACCGATTACCAAAAAATTGATTGAAATGATGGATGGTGAATTGCAAGTTAAAAGCACTCTTGAACACGGTAGTATTTTTTCAATGGATATTGATTTGCCTGATGTATCAGTTCTCATTAAAGTTCATCAAATTCAGGAACCCATTATCATTGGTATTGAAGGCAAGAAACTTTATAACATTCTCGTTGTGGATGATAAATGGGAAAATCGTTCTGTAATGCACAATTTATTAGAACCGTTGGGTTTTAAAATTATTGAAGCGTGTAACGGACAAGAAGGATTGGAAAAAATACAGGAAACTAAAATTTCACTGGTTTTAACTGATTTAGTTATGCCAGTGATGGATGGTTTTGAATTTGCCCGTCAATTACGTAAAAGCCCAAAATTTCAAACAATACCCATTATCGCAGCATCTGCCAGTGTTTTTGATTATCACCAAGAACAAAGTAGAATAGCTGGTTGTGACGATTTTATTGCTAAACCATTCAGAATTCAAGATTTACTCGATTTATTACAACAGCATTTAGTAATCACTTGGATTTACGAACAAGAACAAACTCAAATTGAAACTACCGCAGAAACAAGTGATCCTCCAGAAGAAGTAACAATTCATCCGTCTCCACAACAAGCAGAAATTTTATGTGATTTAGCAATGATGGGTGATATCGGCGGTATTTTGACAAAATTAGACGAGTTAGATGCACAAGAAATCCATTTGAGACCATTTACTGCTAAAATCCGTCAATTAGCAAAAGAGTTTAAAGAAGAACAAATTCATGATTTAGTTAAGCAATTTTTGTAAAGTTAGAATGTCACCTTATTCCCACAAGCT
>JAYQWJ020000587.1:0-3670 GCA_035829175.2 Candidatus Albibeggiatoa psychrophila | reverse complement strand
AAAAAAAGTTTATTTTCGTTTTTTATTTTGAAAGTTACACAATGGAAAATCTAAACCTGTGAAACCATATTGAAAATAATCTAAAAATTTCGTTAACTGCGGAACGTTGGTTGTGACCTCCCTATATCTTATGAAGCAATAATCATTTTTTTGTTCCCTTGTCTGCTCAATGTGAGAAAGTGATTTCCAAATTTGTCCAAAATGGTTACATTCACGGTGTGAGTTTGTGGATAAACACTTTCAGTATAAGGTACAATATCAAAAATATTTTGGTTCAGGTTTTGTCCTAATATCTTCAACTTTTTGTAGGACAGCTTAAGCCCTAGAATCAATACAAATACGACCCAATTTTAGGAGAAAGGAGAAATCTCATGACTGAACCACAATCCTCACGTTTTGTCAGTAAGTTGACCCGTAATACCTTAGCATTGGTTTTAGCTGGTGGACGCGGTTCTCGTTTAAAAAATCTAACCGATTGGCGTGCTAAACCGGGTGTCCCATTTGGCGGCAAATTTCGGATTATTGATTTTCCATTATCCAACTGTATCAACTCTGGTATTCGGCGGGTTTCGGTGCTGACTCAGTACAAGTCCCATTCTTTGATTCGCCACATCCAAAAAGGTTGGGGCTTTCTGCGTGGTGAATTTGGTGAATTTATTGAATTATTACCCGCGCAACAGCGTTTAGATGAATCATCTTGGTATTCAGGTACAGCCAATGCGGTCTATCAAAATTTAGATATTTTACGCAGTCACAAACCTGATTATGTATTGATTTTGGCAGGCGATCATATTTATAAAATGGACTACGGACCAATGATTGCACAACACGTTGAAAATAATGCTGATATGACAGTTGGTTGTTTAGAAGTAAGTTTAGAAGAAGCAAAAGACTTTGGTGTCATGGCGGTGGATAACAATCATCAAGTGATTGAATTTCAAGAAAAACCAGATCATCCTAAATCAATGCCAAATAATCCTGATGTTGCCTTGGCTTCTATGGGAATTTATGTGTTTAGTGCTGAATTTTTATATGGGCAACTTGATTCTGATGCCCGTTCCAAAGATTCCAGTCACGATTTTGGTAAAGACATCATCCCATCTCTGATTAAAACCCATAAAGTGGATTCCTATTTATTCCATGATGAACGCAAAAATCAGCAATCATATTGGCGTGATGTGGGTACAGTCGATGCGTTTTGGGAAGCGAATATAGATTTGGTCTCAGTGACTCCAGAGCTTAATTTGTATGACACAGAATGGCCAATTTGGACTTATCAAGAGCAATTGCCGCCTGCAAAATTTGTGTTTGATGATGACAATCGGCGCGGTATGGCAGTGGATTCAATGGTGTCGGGCGGTTGTTTGATTTCAGGTGCATCACTACGTCACTCGCTGTTATTTTCTAATGTTAAAGTCAATTCATATTGTGAGTTAGAAGATGCGGTGGTGTTACCCGATGTGAATATTGGTCGATACTCTCGGATTAAACGCGCCGTGATTGATAAAGGCTGTCAAATTCCTGAAAATACAGTGATTGGTGAAGATTTAGAACAAGATAAACAACGCTATTTTGTCACTGAGAAAGGCATTGTATTAGTGACACCTGAAATGCTTGGGCAAGATACACATAACGCAAGGTAATTATGGACTTTGGAACAACGCTAAACCTATTTTTTATCGTATTGGCAAGTCTGTTCGGCACAATATTTGTCGGCTATGCTGCATTTTCTAGTGTTATTTTTGTACCGCAAAGTATGAAATATACGCTGGAATATCTTGGGCGTTATACTAAAACTTTAGAAGCAGGGGTGTATTTTATCGTACCGCTTCTACATCAAATTAGTAATAAAATCAATATGAAAGAAAAGGTATTAGATATTCCTGCTCAAAGTGTGATTACCAAAGACAATGCGATGATTACAGTGGATGGTGTGGTTTTTCATAAGGTGTTCGACCCTGAAAAAGCCACTTATGAAATTGATGATCTTGACGAAGCGATTAAGCAACTGACATTGACCAATATTCGGAGTGTCATGGGTTCAATGTCGCTGGATAATATTTTATCGGACCGAGACAAAATCAATGATAATCTGCTGCGTGTTGTTGATGATGCCACTGACCCGTGGGGTATTAAGGTTTCCCGAATTGAAATTAAGGATATTAAACCCCCCCAAAATCTGGTTGATGCGATGGCACAGCAAATGATTGCAGAACGGAATAAGCGGGCGCAAATCTTAGATGCTGAAGGTAATAAGCAAGCTGAAGTATCAAAAGCAGAAGGTCACAAACAGGCTTTAATTTTGAATGCGGAAGGTGAAAAAACTGCTCAAATTTTACAGGCTGAAGGTACGAAAATGTCGGCACTTTTAAATGCGGAGTCTGATATTGAAATAGCGCGTTATAATGCGGATGCTCGGAAAATGTCAGCAGACGCAGAAGCGGAAGCCATTAAATTATTGTCTCAGGAATTGGTCAAAGGTGATGTGCAGGCGATGAATTACTTTTTGGGTTTGAAATATGTTGAAGCGTTGAAAGAAATCGGGCAAGCGAATAATCAGAAATTGGTCTTAATGCCTTATGAAGCGACTCAAATTTTAGGCTCAATCGCGGGAGTAGGTGATATTTTTAAAGAAGTGATGAAAAACAAAGAAATATCTCATGCTGACGGCGAGGCTAAAACAAATTCTAAATCAACACCCTCAAAAGAATCCGATAGCTAATGCGTGCGGTTTTAATTAAAGCTTGTTTGAGATTATTGGCAATTGTTCCATTATCTTGGAATTATCGATTGGCGACGCGGTTGGGAAAATGGGTTGCACGCCATCCCAACTGGCGCGTCACGGCCGTCACTCGGGCTAATATTGAGTTATGTTTCCCTGATTTATCCTGTTCTGAACAGCAGCAATGGATTGAACAAAGCATCATTGAAACTTGCAAAACCTTTGTTGAATTGGGTGCGATATGGTTGTGGCGACCAGAAAAAACCTTGAGCTTAATTAAACAGGTGAATCATGAAGATTATTTGCAGCAGGCATTGGCTCAGGGCAAAGGAATGATTTTATTAACGCCACACGTTGGGGCATGGGAAATGGCAGGTTTGTATGCTTCAAAGCATTATCCAATGATCGGATTGTATCAACCACCGAAATTAGCAGGTTTACATCAATTTCTTCTCAACGCGCGACAACGGACGGGTGGTCATTATGTGGCAACGAATAAGAAAGGGGTTAAGGTTTTATATCAAACATTGAAACAGCAACAAGTCATTGGTATTTTGCCTGATCAAGTGCCAACTCGTGGAAATGGTGTATTTGCTTCTTTTTTTAATCAACCTGCGGATACGATGGTATTGGTGGCACGTTTTGCTAGTAAAACCCAAGCCCCTGTTATTTTCACTGTAGCCGAACGGATTGATGATGGTTTTCAGATTCATTTTTTTCCCGCGCATCCCGATATTAACAGTCATGATTTAACAGTGTCGACAACCGCGTTAAATCAAGGTATTGAGCAATGTATTATGCAACAGCCAACCCAATATCAATGGAGTTATAAACGTTTTAAACATGTGCCTGATGGGCAAAAGAGTATTTACGATTAATGTGATATAGGAGTGTAAAACTGGTTTTGCGAGTCACATTTGTACAGGCAAGATAAATCTTGCACTCCTG
>JAYQWJ020000586.1:0-1961 GCA_035829175.2 Candidatus Albibeggiatoa psychrophila | reverse complement strand
GCTCTGGTCTAAAGGGAAAAAGCTAGCCCATGATTTTAAAGATGCTATTTGGGGTGACGAACGCCAGCAAATGCAGCAAAGCCTTGATGAGAACAAACAAGTAGATGCTAAAAATATTAGACTAGAAGAAAATAAAAAAATGTTGATGTCGGCGGGTGCAGTGGGTATCACCGTGCTTGGTCGTTTTTTCCCCTTGCCCGCTCTTTATGTTTTAAGCAGTGCCGCTGTGATTTATTTAGGTTGACATGTGCTGACTACTGTGTTTCGTGATTTCAAACGTGGCCATTTTATCAGCACTTATCTGGTTTCCACTATTTTGATGATAGGCATGATTGCAACGGGTCAACTGATTTTAGCGGCAATGGCAGGTTTACTGGGTGGCTTTTTAGTCAAATTAATGAGAAGAACGGAGCAGAATTCCCAGCAACAGTTAATCAATGTGTTTGCAGGTCATCCCAATCAAGTATGGTTAGAACGAGATGGGGTTGAAATTCAAATTGGGTTTGATGGATTGCAAATAGGTGATGTGGTGATTGTCCATGCAGGTGAAGTGATTCCTGTCGATGGCAAAATTAAAGTAGGCTCAGCCAGCATTGACCAACATGTTTTAACAGGTGAAAGCGAGCCTGTAGATAAAGGGATTGGTGAGGACGTATTTGCCTCAACATTGGTATTAGCAGGAAAAATCAATATTCAAGTTGAAACCGCAGGCGAAGAAACCGTGGCGGCTAATATTGGGCGAGTACTCAATAACACCTCAGATTATAAAGATACTTTGATGCTACGCGGCAGAAAAATTGCCGATAGTTTATTGCCTATAGAATTGGGTCTTGGTGCGGTGACTTTAGTGGCTTTAGGCCCTATTCCTGCCATGGGAGTGCTTTGGTCAGGTCTTGGTTATCGCATGATTATGAATGGGCCGATTAGCGTTTTAAATTATCTGCAAATTTTGGCGCGTAAAGGCATTCTTATCAAAGATGGACGCGTACTGGAATCACTCAGTAAAGTTGATACGGTGGTGTTTGATAAAACAGGCACTTTGACTCAAGAGCAGCCAACTATTACGGCAGTGCATTTATTTGCTGATTATGATGAAAGCCAAATTTTATATTACGCCGCCAGTGCAGAACATCGCCAAACTCATCCTGTTGCTAAAGCGATTATTGAAAAAGCCCAAACACAAAATATCACCTTGTCTGCGCCTGAAAATACCAGCTATGAAGTTGGTTATGGCATCAAAGTCGAGGTTGAACAAAAAACAATTTGTGTCGGCAGTGCGCGTTTTATGCAGCGTGAACAATTAAACATGCCTGAACAATTGGATGATTTGCAGCAGCAAGCGGAAACATTTGGATATTCTTTGATTTATGTTGGGGTTGATAATGAAGTTGCAGGCGTATTAGAAATGCAGCCAACGATTCGTCCAGAGGCTCATAGTTTGATTGATACGCTGCATCAAAGAGGTATTTCAACTTATATTATTTCTGGCGATCATGAACAGCCGACACGTAATACAGCGGAACAACTGGGTATTGACCACTATTTTGCAGAAACATTACCAGAGAATAAAGCGGATTTAATTAAGCAGCTACGTGATGAAGGTCGATTTGTGTGCTTTATTGGTGATGGAATCAATGATGCAATTGCCTTGAAGTCTGCTCAAATTTCTATTTCTCTCAAAGGCGCGTCCAGTGCTGCGACGGATACTGCTCAAGTGATTTTCATGGATGGCAGCTTAGTTCCGTTTGAACGCTTATTTAGTTTATCTGATGAATTTGAAGGCACAATGCGTAATAATTTCCTCATCAGTCTTGTACCGGGTGTGATTAATATTGGCGGGATTTATTTACTGCATTTTGGCATCGCTGCCAGTATGGGACTTTTCTATGCAGGTACAACAGCGGGCTTAGTTAATAGTGTCGTGCCTTTGGTTAAACACCAAGCAGAAGATACTGACTCTG
>JAYQWJ020000585.1:0-2515 GCA_035829175.2 Candidatus Albibeggiatoa psychrophila | reverse complement strand
TTTGTTTCATAGATTTCAAATGGGTTCTATAGAGCTAGCTGATTTCTTAAATCTTCATCACTAACTCTTAAGCTGTTCATGCTCAAGCAACCATTTTTTGCGCCATAAACCACCACCATAACCGCCTAATTTGCCACTGTGATTAATCACTCGATGACAAGGCACAATAATCGAAATGGGATTGTGATGATTTGCTTGACCAATGGCACGAGCCGCTTTGGGTTTACCCACTTGTATCGCCATATCAAGATAACTTGCTGTTTTTCCATAAGGAATAGTCTGTAACGCTTGCCAAGCATCTAGCCTAAATGCTGTACCCTGTAAATCAAGTGGAATCGTAAATTGTTGTAATCCCGCATGAAAATAAGCTTTCAATTGTTGCTGAGCAACTTGCAACATCGGATGCTGAGTTTGCTCTAATGTTGCCGACGGTGCTTCATCCAAGAAATAACAACCCATTAAACCATCATCATTTGCAAGCAATTTCAAATAGCCCATGGGTGAATCATAGTAACTTATTTCACTCATTGCTATTGTCCTGTTTCTTATGTTTTAACAACGGTAACATAGAATGGGTTAAACCCGTTACCAAACCCAAGTCGCTAAGTAATACTGAGCCTAAAACGCCTAAATGGAAAAAGAAGACTCCTGTGACAACCATTGTGCCGGGGATTAAAACCGACAATACACCAAAACGGATATTATCTTTTAATTCATGAGCATGAGAAAATAATGGTGCTACTTGCACTAAGCTGTCATCCATCAAAATAATTTGCGCGACATCAGTTGCCAATGGGGACGCACCATGCAATGAAATCGAGACATCCGCCGCTTTTAAGGCAATGGAATCATTCACCCCATCCCCGATAAAACACACTTTTTTACCTTCGGCTTTCATCTGCTCAATACGTTGTGCTTTTTGTTCAGGCAATAACTCTGCAAAATAATCATTCACACCCAATTGTTCTGCCAATTTCTGTGTCGGTCTCTCATGATCGCCAGAGAAAATCTGAACATTTAACCCATTGTCTTGCAAGGTTTGAATTAACTGAGGAGACTCAAGACGTAAGCTTGTATGCAGTTCAATTGCGCCAATCAATTCATCATCAACAGAAATCATAACTAAGGCATAATTGTGTTCACGGCAGGCGTGTAAAATGGGTTGGACTGTTTGATAAGGTATGTCTACTTTTTCAATTTCCATAAATCGATAGCTGCCCACTCGAATTAATTTGCCGCCTGACATCACTTGTATGCCATAACCCAGCGCATAACTAGCACTATCAATTGGGTGCATTTGTAATTCACGTTGCTTAGCTGCTTTTTGAATGGCTTTTGCGATTGGATGTTGTTGTCTATATTCAGCAGTTGCTGCAAAAGTGAGTACACTTTCCTCATCATAATCGGCTAAAGTGTAAATTTTATGCAAATGAAGTTGTTCTTGGGTTAATGTCCCCGTTTTATCAAAAATAATGGTATCAACTTGAGACAATGTTTCTAACGCCCGACCATCTTTAATCAATACGCCTTTATTTGATGCAATATTTAGATAATTCAAGGTGTTAATCGGTGTGATGAATTTAATATCTTCGGTCATAAAAGTACATAAAATCGCCGTTGCTCCATGTGCACCAATAATAGGAAAAGCCAATGCACTCAATGCTGTAATCGGCAATGCCATTTTATCTGCAATTTTCTCACCTTGGGATTGAATTGCTTTATTGTCATCAGTGTAATTGGATAGAATCGCATTGATTTCAGCCATCATAGTTTCATCGCCAGCCCGTTCAACTTGAATGTGCAATTTTCCACGTAATAATAAAGTTGAGGCAAACACCGTATCATCGACTTTGACATCAGCAGATTTGGCTTGCCCTGTCAACGCACGTTGGTCTACAAATCCATCCCCTAAAATCACTTTGCCATCCGCCGCAATCACTTCGCCTGCATGAACCACCATCACATCATTGATTTGAAGCTCTGAAACAGGTGTGAGCAGTTCCACCTCATCTTTCATCACCCAAATTAAATTAGGCAGTGCATTGACCGCATTGCTAAGATTGGGTTGAGAGTAAGATTTTGTTTTAGCAATCAATCGCTTGCCAGAGTGATGAATCCAGTATGTGAATGCAACGGGCAAGGTATAACCTGTGACAACCGCCAGTGGTAGAGCCAATGAATTTAAAACATCAATATTAAACCGTCGTTGGCGATATAACGCATGATAGCCTTGTCGCCATATTGGTAGCGTTAAAAAAAACAGCCCTGCAATACTGGCAACTTTAAATGCAGGATAAAAAATCCCCGCGACTGAAAAGCCAAAAGTAGCGGATGCAATCACAAAATTCTGATTTACTTTTTTTAAGTTAGACGTTTCAGATTCAGCAAGCGATGTTTTAGCATCTGAGCTTTTGGGTAACAAATTCTTGTGTTGTAACCATTTTGTCCCACCGTAAGTTGTTAACGCACTACCTGCAAGCAGTAATAAGGGAAGCATAACCAAGTACCTTTGGGG
>JAYQWJ020000584.1:0-5235 GCA_035829175.2 Candidatus Albibeggiatoa psychrophila | reverse complement strand
GTATTATTTGTGATTAGAAAAGCCTCTGCTGACTTGGTTGGTGGGGGCTTTTTTTGTAGATAGGATAAAAAGTTATCTCCTTTTTAATGAAGGACATAGTTTTACTTTTGATTCACCTAATATTTCCCGTACCCATTCATCATCTTGTTTTGATGCCATATTCATACGCCCAATTTTAACCGCATCAAATAGTATTTTCTGGAATATAGAGAAATCTGGCTCACATTTCTGGTGATATTGTCTAAGTAAATCAACACTGGATAATATCTTTAAAAAGGGAAATCTCTGTTGGCATGTTTTACGCCCTAGTTTATCGTCAAGCACAATATAGTTAATTTTTTTCGTTGCTGCATAAGCAATACAAGCTAATTCGCCGTCGCCCAATTTATCATTTTCAATCAACATTTCCATATAAAACTGAAAAGCTTGTTCATCTAGTTCTATTTTTTGTATCACATTGTCAGCAAATAATGTATTTAAATAATCTTTCGCGTCAGATTTATCGCGTGGATGACGTTTAATTTCTTTAATAACTTGATTGGGAATCATTATTTTAGTACTAAAACAAGATAATACATTCGTTTCAATACCCGTTGCGAGCAGATTAATCAAAACACTTGCATCAATAACTAAAATGTTAGTTGTACTATCCCACATTCAATAATTCTCCCAACTCATCATCTACCAATTCATCTAATATCTCTCTGACATCAAGCCTATCCAAATCAAATAACTCTGCAAATAACCCCTCACTGATTAAATCTTTTTCATAGGCTTCCACGCCTAAATATAAATAGCGAGGAATGGTCAAGCTATGACTATCCTGTTGATATTGAGAGCCTAATATATCTTGAGCCAATTTTACAGAAAGCCCACGCTGTTCTAGCAAAGTGTAAGTACCTTTAGGTAATAATTCTAAATCTTCTAGGCGCAAAGTCATTGCTGGTAACGAAACATAGAAACGATTGGCTAAGAAAATAAGGCTTCGAGGTGAAAATCCATTATTCTCTTGTAAAGTTTCTTGAAAATGGCGACGAATTGCTGGTGCTGGCATTAGGAATGCAGCAGCAAATTTATCTGCAAATCGCTCAAACGGGGAGTAATATTTTTCATCAGGCACATCATAACTCACTTGGCTATGTTGTCTTGAAGTATAGAAATGTGCTAACTCATGTGCAGCACTCATCGCTTGACGGTATTTCGCATGTTTTTTATTGATAAGCATACATGCACCAACATTTTCGTTATAAGTAAACGCCCCAGAAATTTTAGACGGTAGTGGATGAATGAATAGACGAATTTTTAACTCACTTTCAATTAAAGTCATGATATTGACAATAGGAGCAAGTCCCAAACCTAGGCTATTTCTGATTGCAAGTGCTAAATCTTCTGCCTGTTGTGGTATTTGTTTATTGTCGATAATAGATATTTCTGGAGGATAATAGGTTTGCAATGATTTATTCAGTTTTTGCTCTAGCTCAATGTAACCTGCAATCAACTTTTGAAATATTTTATGAGTTTGTATCTCATCTTGAGAATGTTGGCTTTTTTGTTGGCGAAATTGCAGCTCAATATTGACATTGACAACATTTGGACGCAACAAAGTATTCAATGCTACATCATACAGTTGTACCAATTTATTGAGTTCAGGTAGTTTAATGCGACGTTTGCCATTTTCTATCGCAATCAAAGTAGGACGACTTATATTGATAGTTTTTGCTGCATTGGCTTGAGAAATATTTGCAGCATTACGAGCAGCTTGTAAGCGTTGTCCTAGTTGTACAGGATTGATTTTTTCTAAAATTGACATATCACGCCCTCCCCAGAGCCACTTTAACGACCCATGAATCAGGGTTCAATTTGTTTAAAAACTGTTCCCACTCTTGTGTATGGCATTTGATTAAACGGTTTATCTTTTCTTCAACTTGTTGTTGCCCTGCTTTTTCAAGCTCGCAAACTATTTGTTGATAGCTTTGTATAGAAGGGTTAATTTTACGAAATTGTTCATGGCTCACAATCGCCCGAGAAGCTATATTTATCTCAGTATTAAGATTTTTTTGAGTATGTTTTAAAGCCGCTTCTAATGTCGGTGCGTTCAAATCTTGCCATAAATAATTTTCTGATACTAAATTCTCAAGTCCCACTGTTGTTAAAGCTAACCTTCTTAATAAACAATTACTACAAATACCACATTGAATTGAAGTTTCTCTAAGACGACTACAAGAAATTGTTTTATTCCAATCTATCTCAGATGAGTTACTTAGTAACAACTGTAATACTTCCGCTTTTGTTTGCCATATGTATGGGTGTTCAAAAAACGGCGCATTATCCCATAATTGGCTTAATAAATCATGTAAACGTTTTGTAAAACCAAAGTGTAGTGAATGATATGGATAATCAACACTAACTAATGGCGCACCAATACTGCCTTGCCCATTTTCTCCAATAATTATTCTCTGAGTATTGGATAAACGTGCTGTAATAGCTGCAACCATAAAAAACACAAAAACACGACTTCTGTATGAAATTTCATCTAATCTACCTGAAAGTTTCATTGATACTGAAACACGGGTATCGAGTTTATCTATAATACGACTTGTATTAAATGATAGTTTTCTACTATTGTGATTAGTATTTACTGTAATCAATAATGGTTTTGTATGCTTTTCATGGATTCTGAATAAATGTAAAGTGGCTAAAGAATCTAAACCACCGCTAAAAGGTATAATTGCAACAGGTTCACTCGTTTTGATAGTCTGTAATTCAGGCTCTATCATATTCTCAAAATGAAAAGTATTAGCTATAAACTCAAAATGCCATCTATCTCCTGTTAAAAAATTTAGGCAATCGAATAATTGTTTATGTGCAGTTTGCCATACATCTATGTCGTAAACAGGTATTTTTAGTTTAAACTGTCTAGCCCACTTCTGAGGGCGCAATTTCTTTCTATCAGCAAAAGCAACCACAGCCGCAATCACTAACATATCAATATCCGTTTTATTAAGTGGCTTATTGATTTTATTCACTAAATGGGCATAATCTAATTCAATCTTATTCTGTTGATTTTCAAAGAAACAATCAAGCACAAGAAAAGATGGCTTATCTATTGTTTTAGATGAAATATTCACATCCATGATGAAAGGTTTTGTCATATTATTGACCTCTTAAATCCATATCTAAAAAATTACTATTTTTAGTTAATTTTTCAGGATTTTTAGGTGATTTCCCTTGTACTAATTCTTCTGCACAATTTTGCAAATACGATTGATGATTTTTATAAGTTTCAGTTAACCGTTGCATGACAGTGGGATGTTCTGCGACATACTGTCTACCAATAAGATAACCTTCTATATTCCTAAGGTAACTTTCCCATTGACCTTGCAAAGTATTCAATATTGCAGTTTTAACAGGATGTTGAGCATTTGAATGTAGTGCATATTTCAAAGAATTTAAGAAGTCATCAGCTTCCCTGTTAATGTCAAAATTAGACCTCATTTGGTCAATTTGTTCTATTAGCCCAAATATTTGACTGTGATCTGATAGATTTATAGGTAAACGTTTTAACTGCTTCAACACTGGAGCAAGTTGTTTTATCCAATCAAAAAGTAATTTTTCAAGCCGAAAGCGTGCACTATCTTTGTCTAAGATTTCTCCAGCTACCACTTTTATTAGCTCTCTGCCCTTGCTGGATACAGGAGCATTTTTATAAATACCATCTTGCATCATTTACCCCTACAATACTTCATTGTAAATTAATTATAGTATTTTTTTTTTACATTGCAAGAATAAGAGTGAATAAAATTTGTAACTTAATTTAATCAAGAAGTTTGAACTATAATATCATTAGTTGAATTGATGAAAATAAGGAAACACAATGCAAACAATAGAAGCTATTTTTGACGGACAGGTTTTACGCCCAAGCATACCACTTGAACTAAAGATAAGTAGAAGATATTAAAATGGCTAAACCTTTTAAATTACTTAGAGATAAAATGTCAGAAGAATCTCGACAAAGAGCAGAAGTTCAAAAACGTATATTGTTAGCCGAAATAGCTTTACAAGAAGGCATTGATGCTCAAAAAACGCAACAAAAACGAGCGATTTCTTTCAAGAATTTTCAGAAAAATATTTAATGTCAGAGACTTGATACGCCACTTTTACAATCCCAAATATAGCTTAACTTGCTGTAGAGAATAGGTTTTTTCTTCACCAACATTAATCGCTTTTCTTACTTGGTCAGCCGCAATAATGTCTTCTAAATCCTCTAGTAATTCTTCATGTTCTAACAATCCATTGAGAAAATTTGTTAACCAGTCATTGACACTATATCCATTGTCGTATGCTATTTGGATTAAACGTTGTTCCATATTAGTGTTTAAATCTAATTGCAGCATGGTTTTCTCCTTTTTTCTAAGCCTATGTTTTGTTTATAGTATTATGCCATAGATGAATTTGACATCATATAATATGTCTATTTTTAAAGGTGAGGTTTTATGAGTGTTGCGGTAAGGATAAAGCAGCAATAACCACACACTAAAGTGCATGGCTACAAAGGGATTTATTGAACAGGTTTGACTGTATCAAAGTCTAAATCAAAGCTCGCGCCACCTGTTTGTTGTTGCATTTCAATATAATAGGTTTGAATGCCACCAAACGCATCGGGCACTTCAATACAGGGGATGGTGATGCGTCCTGCAAATGCGTCATATTTAGCCTTGCAAGCTGATGATGTGGTTGTTGTTGGATTTGTTGTTGTATTATTGCCTTGGTTGTTTGGTGTTGTGGTTGTAGTGCCACCTGAGATATTTAATTCATAAATTTTTGTGTTTTTATTTATCTCCTGCAACATAAGTTGATTGTAGGATTGGTCTGATTTCAAAGTTATTTTTCCATCGAAAACATCATTGAGATAAATTTTTGCAACATTATTTGTAATAGATAATTTGATTGTATTAATGGTCTTTCCTGCACCACTTTCACCTAGTGAATCAGAAGCATTAGTAGTAAATATATCTAAATTACTGTCAAACACACGCAATCTGATTTTATATTCATCTGAAGTTAATAAGTAAAACTCTTGAGAGTCATTGCCAAGAAAACCTCTATAAGGATCAATTTGAAAAGATATTTCAAAATCACCAGATAAATTTACTGGAAATTTAATTGTGCCTGTATCAATTGCATTTGCTTGTCGAGTAATCCACTTAACTCCTGTATTTTCATCTTGAGCAACAA
>JAYQWJ020000583.1:0-3616 GCA_035829175.2 Candidatus Albibeggiatoa psychrophila | reverse complement strand
TATTGTGGAAGGAATACATCATGAATATGCGAATGTTCCCAATCTTTATCCAATTATTAAGAAAATCCTCATTTTCACTATATAAATGCTTTTTGATTAGCTTTTTATTATTGAACTCCGTCTACGCGCAAGCCGCTACCTTTAATTCTATTGCTAAACTATGGAGTCACAGCTCCAGCTCAGAAATGCACGCTTGTGTTGTGAGAGATTCAGGGGAAAGTTGTTGGGGCAATAATGATGATGGTCAACTAGCGGACGGGACAACAATCGAATATCACACCCCTGTGCCTACTAGTAATAATAGCCCATTGATTGAAATTGCTTTGGGACAAAATCATACCTGCGGTTTAGAGTTGGATGGGTATGTACGTTGTTGGGGTAGTAATGTATCTGGACAAGCTGGCACGACGCTTAATAATGCGATAGCGATTGGTGCTGGAGCTGCGCATTCTTGTGCTTTAATCAGTGATGGGACAATGAAGTGCTGGGGTAGTAATGCTAACGGACAACTTGGTAATGGTTCAACAGTGGATTCAGCAACGGCGGTCACAGTTTTAAGTGTGAATAATGTCACTGCCATCGGTGTTGGTGCAAATCATACTTGTGCGGTTATCAGTGGCGGTACGGTGAAATGTTGGGGAGCAAATGCTGGTGGACAACTCGGTGATACCACAATCATCGATAAGAGTTCGGCTGTCTCAATTAGCGGCTTAATTAATGTGAATAAACTATCTTTAGGTCAGTCACATTCTTGTGCTTTGCTCAATGATAATACCGTGAAATGCTGGGGCGCGAATGCTGACGGTCAATTAGGCGATGCCAGTAATACGCAACAAACAAGTCCCGTAAGTGTCAGCTCATTAACCAATGTTACGGCGATTACTACAGCTTATGCACACAGTTGCGCCTTGCTCACCGATGGCAGTGCCAAATGTTGGGGAAATAATAATTATGGGCAATTAGGTAATGGTTCAAATATCGCTAGTAATACGCCTGTCACGGTTACGGGATTAACTGCTGTGATATCCATTGCGGCATCGGGCTATCATTCCTGTGCTTTATTGATTAATACTTCTGCCAAATGTTGGGGATATAACCACAAAGGACAATTATCTGATTATACAACGGTAGATAAAAATACCCCGACAACTGTGACCGAAGTTTGGGCAAATATACTTGTTGAATCTGATGGATATTCAATTTATAACAATGAGTCAAATTATTATAATACGGGTAGTGATTTTGGCTATGTTGAAGTCAATGGATTTTTAGATAAAACCTTTACGATTAGTAATAATGGTGAAGTTGATTTAGTTTTAGAAGACTCACCCCGTGTTATTTTAGAAGAATATTATGCTGATGATGACTGTAGCAATTTTAATATCCAAACCCAGCCCAGCTTAAGCACGATTCCAAATGATGGCACAACGACAGACCTTGTTATACGATATAGTCCAGTTGGACAAGTTATTGAATATTGTACAGTTAATATTGTGACCAATGACCGCTATGAAACCCCTTATCGCTTTTTAATACGTGGATTTGGCGATAAACAAACCCAAATCATCACATTTGCCCCTTTAGCAGATAAAACTTATAGCAATACGGTTTTTTCTGTGAGTGCCAGTTCTGATTCAGGCTTGGCGATTGAATACGATACTAGCGGCAATTGTTCCAATTCTGGCGCGACAATCACATTAACCAGTAGCGGCACTTGTATTGTCACCGCGTCGCAAGACGGAGATAATAATTACCAACCTGCAATCGATGTATCACAAACCTTTTCTATCGCGAAAGCCAACCAAACGATTAGCGTTTTTGACCCTATAGACAGTGCTTTAACTGATTCAACCGCCAGTTTAACTGCAACTACGTCATCAGGTTTAACCGCCAGCTTTAGTAGCAACACCCCGATAATCTGTAGCGTAAGTGGTAACACGGTGAGTTATTTAAGCTCAGGAACATGTACTTTGATAGCCAGCCAAACAGGTGATAATGCTTATAATGCCGCGCCTGATGCGTCCAGAAATATTGATGTTGGTAAAGCGAATACCACGATGACGATTACCCAAGTGGTTTATAGTCCTTCTGGGATTGGGCAAGCAACAACATTTTTCTTTGCAGTGAATTCTGAATTGGGTTCAAGTATGACGGGGACAGTTATTGTCAAAGATAATACAAACACTTACCAATGTAGTGCAACGCTGGAAGCAACTCAGAATGGCATCAGCTCATGTGAAATGACATTTACGGCGAAAGGTTTATATCAAATATCCGCTTCATACTTAGGTGATAATAATTATAATCCGAGTTACAGCGAATTCGTACAACATCAAGTCGATAAAATTTTAATTGATTACACTACGTCAAATACTGCATTAATAGAAGGTACGGAAGTTAGCGATATTTATACAATTCAATTGGCAACATTTCCAGCAGCCCCTGTGAATATTACAATACAACCTGATGCACAATTATCTGTTAATGGTTTGGGAGCAGGCGTGCCTTTAACCATTCAAATTGCAGATACGCAAGCTATTGAATTATCTGTATTACCAGTTGATGACACTTTATTAGAAGGCAATCATCAAGGCATTATCAGCCATAACAGCAGTAGCATAGACCCTAATTATAATGCCAATATACGAGAACTGATTTTTCCTATTTTAGATAACGACGCGGGGATTGTGATTAAGCAAACTGATTTAACAACTCAAGTAATAGAAGGTGGAGATTCTGACCGCTATCAAATTGCCTTAAGTTTACAACCCGATTCGGACGTGACGGTTGAACCTGTCATTGAGGGTTCGCAGTTAACGGTTTATCCCAATGCTGCAACTTTTAACCGACTTAATTGGAGTCAAGCGCAATATTTCCGAGTTTCAGCAATCAACGACGAGCTTAAAGAAGGATTGCATACCGCTCAAATTACTCACACCGTGACCACACTAGATGAAACTTATCTTAATCCTGAATGGGTTGTGGATGATATTATAGGCAATACGATTGATGTCAGTATTATCGATGATGATGGTGATGTATTTCCAACTGCGCCATCAGGATTGACTACGACGATTTCCGCTGATAATCAAATTATATTCGCATGGCTAGATAATAGTGACAATGAAAGCCAATTCACCTTACAACAAACTCTTGCCCAATTACCAGCCAATGTAACGGATTATGCGTTTGACACAACGGGTATGGAATGCGGTATCAGCCAACAGTTTATATTATTTGCCAGCAATGAAATCGCTGAATCTGAACCTACGGTGATTAATGTAATCCTACCTTGCCCAGCCGTTTCGCCACCAAGTCAAATGAGTGCAACCGCCTCAAATAACGATAGCGTTCAATTACTGTGGATTGATAGCAATACGCTTGAAGTTGGTTATCAAATTTCGCGGAATGGACAATTACTCAGCAACACGCCCGCAGATACGCAACAGTATAATGATACGGGATTATTATGTGGTGCAGTTTATGATTATGCTGTGCGTGCAATTGATAGCAATTTACAATTATCTACACCTATCAACGCCCAAGTGATTTTAGCGTGTTCTACTGGACAAACTGACTCAAATGCCAATGTCGATAATGAACAAAATTCAGACAC
>JAYQWJ020000582.1:0-5618 GCA_035829175.2 Candidatus Albibeggiatoa psychrophila | reverse complement strand
ACACTTCTTCTGCGGTATCTAAACGACACATAACAGGCACTTCAACCGTTTCACCATTTTTACGATTGATAATCACAGTCAACTCAGCGCGTGGGGTTAAATCACCAATCACATCAAACATTTCTGTACCGTCAATGCCGTAAGTTTCACGGGTTTCACCTGCTTTAAATTCTAAAGGTAACACACCCATGCCAACCAAATTTGTACGGTGAATACGCTCAAAGCCTTCTGCCATAATCGCCTCAACACCTGCTAAACGAACCCCTTTCGCCGCCCAATCGCGTGAAGAACCTTGACCATAATCCGCACCTGCCACAATAATCAACGGCTGTTTGCGTTCCATATAAGTCTCAATCGCTTCCCACATGCGGGTTTCTTGACCTTCAGGCTCGATGCGAGCAAGTGAACCTTGTTTAATGTCGCCTTTTTCATCACGACACATTTCATTTAACAATTTAGGATTGGCAAATGTCGCACGTTGCGCGGTTAAGTGATCGCCACGGTGGGTTGCATAAGAATTAAAATCTTCTTCAGGTAAACCCATTTTATGCAGATAAGCACCCGCTGCACTTTCCAACATAATCGCATTAGAAGGAGACAAATGATCGGTGGTGATGTTATCGCCTAAAACCGCTAAAGGACGCATTCCTTTCATAGTCCGTTCACCCGCCAACGCACCTTCCCAATAAGGCGGACGACGAATATAAGTGCTTTGTGGTCTCCAATCGTATAAGGGGCTTTCCGCTTCTTCAATCACACCTAAATCAAACATAGGATTATAGACTTGTTGGAATTGCTCAGGCTTGACACTGGCAGCAACAATCGTGTCGATTTCTTCATCAGAAGGCCAAATATCTTTTAAGCGAATTTCATTGCCATTGGCATCTTTACCTAACACATCTTGCTCAATATCAAAACGGATTGTACCCGCAATCGCATACGCCACCACCAATGGAGGAGAAGCCAAAAATGCTTGTTTTGCATAAGGATGGATACGACCGTCAAAGTTACGATTACCAGACAACACCGCTGTTGTATATAAATCGCGGTCAATAATTTCTTGTTGGATTTTAGGATCAAGCGCACCACTCATACCGTTACAAGTTGTACATGCAAACGCCACGATGCCAAAGCCTAATTTTTCTAATTCAGGTAATAAGCCTGCTTCTTTTAAATACAATTCCGCGACTTTAGAACCCGGTGCAAATGACGATTTAACCCAAGGTTTACGGATTAAGCCCAATTCGTTGGCTTTTTTCGCAATTAAAGCCGCCGCAACCACATTACGAGGATTAGACGTATTGGTACAAGAAGTAATCGCAGCGATGATGACCGCGCCATCTGGCATTTTGCCTTCGGCTTCTTCAGCTTGAGCTTTGTCCAAATCAACCGCAATACCGCGTGATGCTAAATCACTCGTTGGTAAACGACGATGAGGATTTGAAGGCCCCGCCATGTTGCGTACAACCGTTGATAAGTCAAATTTTAAAACCCGTTCGTATTCAGCATTTGCTAAGTCATCCGCCCATAAACCTGTGGTTTTCGCATAGTTTTCGACTAAAGCCACTTGTTCCGCGTCACGACCCGTCAATTTTAGATAATCAATGGTTTGCTCGTCGATGTAGAACATGCCCGCTGATGCGCCAAATTCTGGTGTCATGTTAGAAATGGTTGCGCGGTCGCCAATGGTTAAGTTTTTCGCGCCTTCGCCAAAGAATTCTAAATAAGCAGACACAACGCGCTCTTTACGTAAAAATTCGGTAATCGCTAACACAACGTCAGTGGCTGTGATACCGGGTTGACGTTTGCCGACTAATTCAACACCAATAATGTCTGGAAGACGCATCATAGAAGGACGACCTAACATCACGGTTTCCGCTTCTAAACCACCAACACCAATCGCAATCACGCCTAAAGCATCAACGTGCGGGGTATGGCTATCCGTACCGACACAAGTATCAGGGAATGCAACACCTTCACGGGCTTGAATCACGGGCGACATTTTTTCCAAGTTGATTTGGTGCATGATGCCGTTGCCCGCTGGAATCACGTCAACGTTTTCAAATGCGGTTTTTGTCCATTCAATAAAGTGAAAACGGTCTTCGTTACGACGGTCTTCAATTGCACGATTTTTCTCAAATGCGTCTGGGTCAAAGCCCGCTGCTTCAACGGCCAATGAGTGATCAACAATTAATTGGGTTGGGACAACGGGGTTTACTTTAGCTGGGTCGCCGCCTTGGTCTGCAATCGCATCACGTAAGCCTGCTAAATCGACTAATGCGGTTTGTCCTAAAATGTCATGACACACTACACGCGCAGGATACCAAGGAAAATCTAAATCACGTTTATTTTCAATTAATTGTTTAAGCGAATCGGTCAATACCGCAGGGTCGCAACGGCGTATTAATTGTTCCGCTAAAATCCGAGAAGTGTAAGGAAGTTTTGCATACGCGCCTGCTTGAATCGCTTCAATGGCTTCGCGGGTATCAAAATAATCAAGTTGGGTATTTGGGAGTTGTTTACGGTATTCGGTATTCATGGTTTTAATCTCTTTATTTCATATCATAGGACGGTGACTAAAAATATTATTGATGTGTAAAACATTTTAGGATAGCCCATCCTTGAATTAATTCGGATTTGAATCACTGATTAATTTTTGTTCTAGGGTATTTTTTGTATACAGAATATGACGGCGCATCAGCATTTCAGCCAGTTCCGCATCACGGTTAGAAATCGCTTGCACAATGTGTTTGTGTTCATCAAATGCAGTGCTAACGCGCGGGCCTGCCATGCCAAGTTGGACACGATACATACGAATCAAATGGTAAATACTGTAGAGCAGCATCGACACCAATTGACTGTTTTTACTGCCTAAAATAATACGATAGTGAAAGTCTAAATCACCCGCTTCTTGGTAATAGGTTTCACCTGTTTGTACTGTTTTTAGATGGGTATTTAAGAGTTTGTGCAAGTCGGCAATTTCGGCATCACTCATGTTCATAGCGGCAAGACGGGCTGCCATGCCTTCCAGTGATTCTCGGACTTGATATAGTTCGGCTAAACCTTCGTGGGTTAAGGTGACGACTCTTGCACCAATATTGGCTTTGCGCTCGACAAGATGACAGGATTCTAAACGATTAATGGCTTCTCGAATCACGGCGCGACTCACCGCATATTTGGTCGATAATTCGGTTTCGCTCAACTTTGAACCTGATGCAATAACACCTTCAACAATATCGTTTCTTAATTGAATAAAGGTTTTATCCGTAATAGTGACAGGTTGATCGGTGGGAATAACCAAAGGAATCATAAGTTATTTTTCCAAAAGGCTGAGAGGTTAGCCGTAAAAAGTCATCACTGACATAAGGAGTGTTTCTGTATCAAAAAATATTTTTTAATCAGTAAAATTATATTCTATTATGACGCAGAGCGTCTGGGCTGCATTCCAACGGAGACCGTTGGAACGAGAGAACGAGTGGTGAGTAAAAATTATCCTCTAGTTACTACGCTCAGCGTGGTAACTCAGCTTTGACGCTCTGCGTCATATATCAATTAACGCTCGTCAAGGCTTTTATATCTTAAGCCTTCAGGGCCAGTATAATTTGCAGAAGGACGGATGATTTTGCCATCTTCACGTTGTTCAATCACATGTGCACCCCAACCCGTCACACGCGCAATTACGAATAACGGCGTAAACATATCAGTCGGTACACCCATTTGATTGTAAGAAACCGCAGAGAACCAATCTAAATTAGGGAACATTTTCTTAATATCCCACATCACAGATTCTAAACGTTCCGCAACGTGATACATTTTGGTATTACATGCTTCTTCAGATAACTGTCTCGCAACCCGTTTAATCACTTCATTCCGTGGATCGCTGACCGTGTAAACAGGATGACCAAAACCAATCACGATTTCTTTACGTTCGATACGTGCGCGAATATCCGCTTCAGCTTCTTCAGGCGAGTTATAACGGCTTTGAATACGGAATGCGACTTCATTTGCGCCACCGTGTTTAGGCCCGCGTAATGCACCAATCGCACCCGTAATCGCTGAGTACATATCAGAGTTTGTGCCTGCAATCACCCGACCTGCGAACGTAGACGCATTAAATTCATGCTCTGCATATAACACCAAAGACGTGTGCATCGCGCGAACCCAAGATTCTTTTGGTTTTTCGCCATGTAATAAATGCAAGAAGTGACCGCCTAATGATTCATCATCGGTTTCAACTTCAATACGTTTGCCATTAATGGTGAAATGATACCAATACAATAATGCAGAACCCAAGCTCGCCATTAAACGATCAATAATATCGCGTGCTTCTGCAATTGGATGGTCTTCACTTTCTGGCATACAACTACCCATGATTGAACAGGCTGTACGCATCACGTCCATAGGGTGGGCTGTTGGTGGTAATGCTTCCAATGCCACTTTAACCGCGTGAGGTAACGCACGGAAGTTTTTCAAACGTTTTTTATACGTCTCTAATTCTGAACGATTTGGTAAAAAGCCATGTACTAATAAATGGGCAATTTCTTCAAATTCTGCGGTTTCAGCAAAATCTAAAATGTCATAACCACGGTAGTGTAAATCGTTACCTTTTTTACCTACAGTACAAATCGCTGTATTACCCGCTGCTGTACCTGATAATGCAACAGATTTCTTCGCTTTTGGTAAAACTTGCTCACTCATGCGTTACGCTCCTTCAGAAGAAAATAAAGAATCTAATTTTTGTTCAAAACTATGATAGTCAAGATATTCGTATAATTCGGCGCGGGTTTGCATAGTGTCGACAACATTTTGTTGCGTACCTTCAGCAACCAATTTTTTGTAGACATTTAACGCTGCTGCATTTGCCGCACGGAAAGCTGATAATGGATATAAAGCGATGCTGACATCAGCCGATGCTAATTGTTCTGTGGTGAATAATGGCGTTGAACCGAATTCAGTAATATTCGCTAACACAGGGACTTTCACCGCGTCGACGAATTTTTTATACATTTCCAAATCAGTGATTGCTTCAGGGAAAATCATATCTGCACCCGCTTCAACACACGCACAAGCACGGTCGATTGCAGATTGTAAACCTTCCACTGCTAAGGCATCAGTACGCGCCATAATCACAAAATCAGGGTCAAGTTTCGCGTCAACCGCTGCTTTGATACGGTCAACCATTTCGCCTTGAGAAACAATGGCTTTATTAGGACGATGACCACAACGTTTTTGCATTACTTGGTCTTCGATATGTACCGCAGCCGCGCCAGTTCTATCCATCGCACGAATCGCACGCGCAATATTGAACGCACCGCCCCAACCCACATCGATGTCGACTAACACAGGTAAACTGGTCACATCGGTGATACGGCGTAAATCGATTAATACGTCTTCTAACGTCGTGATACCTAAATCAGGGATACCGCAAGAGCCAGCAGCCACACCGCCACCTGAGATGTAGAGAGATTTGAAACCTTCGGCTTGTGCAAGACGTGCATGATAGGCATTGATTGCACCCACACATTGCAATGGCTTTTCAGTTGCCACTAACTCGCGGAATTGTTTTCCAGGTGAAGAAAGACTCATGATTTTTCCTTTCGATTTTAGTGTGTTGCACA
>JAYQWJ020000581.1:0-2494 GCA_035829175.2 Candidatus Albibeggiatoa psychrophila | reverse complement strand
TATTTTCAATCAATTGTTGTACCGCGCGTTTCAACGGTCTTGCACCATAAACAGGGTCATAACCCGCTTCACCAATTTTATCCAATACCACATCAGTGACTGTAAGTTTAATATTTTGCTGAGCAAGACGGTCACGTAAATGATTGATTTGTAAATCGGCAATCGAACGAATCTGTTTTTGTCCCAATGGATGAAATACCACCGTATCATCAACGCGGTTAATAAATTCAGGTCGGAAATGCTGCCCCACAATCTCCATAACCGCTTTCTTCATGCCCTCATAATTGTCCTCACTCGCCATTTCTTGAATCATAGACGAGCCTAAATTTGAAGTCATGACGATAACCGTATTGCGAAAATCCACCGTGCGCCCTTGACCATCAGTCAAACGACCGTCATCCAACACTTGCAACAACACATTGAATACATCAGGATGGGCTTTTTCCACTTCGTCCAATAACACCACCGAATAAGGTTTACGCCGCACCGCTTCAGTCAAATAACCGCCTTCCTCATAACCGACATAACCCGGAGGCGCACCGATTAAACGCGCAACTGAATGTTTTTCCATGAATTCTGACATATCAATCCGCACCATCGCGTCATCAGTGTCAAATAGGAAATTCGCCAAAGCTTTGCACAATTCGGTTTTGCCCACACCCGTTGGCCCTAAAAATAAGAATGAACCGTTGGGGCGATTCGGGTCGGAAATCCCCGCGCGTGAACGTCGAATTGCGTTTGCAACAATGGTCACAGCCTCTTCTTGACCAATAACCCGTTGCTGCAAATCGGTTTCCATGCGCAATAATTTATCGCGCTCGCCTTCTAACATTTTGCTGACAGGAATCCCCGTCCATTTTGACACCACTTCGGCGACTTCTTCTTCAGTGACTTTATTGCGTAAAAGCTGCATTTCTTGGGTATTTTCTGCGGCGGAATCGGCTGCAACCAATTGTTTTTCCAACTCAGGAATTTTGCCATATTGCAACTCTGCCATTTTATTCAAATCATTGGCGCGGCGAGCGGTTTCCAATTCAATACGGGCTTTTTCCAATTCTTCTTTGACTTGTTGCGAACCGTGAACGCTGGCTTTTTCAGATTTCCAAATTTCGTCTAAATCCGCGTATTCTTTGCCCAATTGTTCAATATCTTCATTGAGTTTTTCCAAGCGTAATTTTGAAGCGGCATCGGTTTCTTTTTTCATCGCCTCACGTTCAATTTTAAGCTGAATCAAACGACGGTCTAATTTATCCATCCGCTCAGGTTTAGAATCAATTTCCATCCGAATCCGACTGGCAGCTTCATCAATTAAATCAATCGCTTTATCAGGTAATTGGCGGTCAGTAATGTAACGAGTGGATAAGGTCGCCGCCGCCACAATCGCAGGATCAGTGATGTCAACACCGTGATGCACTTCATAACGTTCTTTCAAACCGCGCAAAATCGCAATCGTGTCTTCGGTATTGGGTTCATCGACTAATACTTTTTGGAAACGTCGTTCTAAAGCGGCATCTTTTTCAATGTATTTACGGTATTCATCCAAGGTGGTCGCGCCGACGCAATGCAATTCACCCCGCGCCAAGGCAGGTTTTAACATATTGCCCGCATCCATTGAGCCTTCCGCTTTACCCGCGCCAACCATGGTATGGATTTCATCAATAAATAGAATGATTTGCCCTTCTTGTTTGGAAAGGTCGTGTAACACAGATTTTAAACGTTCTTCAAATTCGCCGCGAAATTTTGCCCCCGCAATCAATGTACCCATATCTAAAGACAATACACGTTTATTTTTAAGATTTTCTGGGACTTCTCCGTTGACAATTCGTTGTGCAAGTCCTTCAACTATAGCGGTTTTTCCTACGCCGGGTTCGCCGATTAACACGGGATTGTTTTTTGTTCGACGTTGCAATACTTGTATGGTGCGGCGGATTTCATCATCACGCCCGATTACGGGATCAAGTTTGCCACGGCTGGCGCGTTCGGTTAAATCAATCGTATATTTGTCTAAGGCTTGGCGGTTGTCTTCTGCATTCGGATCGTTGACATTTTGCCCACCGCGTAATTGTTCAATTGCTTGAGTCAAAGCTTGGACGGTGACACCTGCACTTTTAAGAATCGAGCTGATTTGTCCTTTATCTTGAGCGCAAGCAAGCACGAATAATTCGCTGGGAATATATTGGTCATTGCGTTGTTGGGCTAATTTATCGGTGACGTTGAAAACTCGTTTTAAATCATTGGAAACATGCACTTCACCTTCATTGCCAGACACTTTGGGCAGCGTATTTATTGTATTGGTTAATTCGGTGCGTAATTGATTGAGGTTTGCACCCGCTAAATTAAGCAGTTGTCCAATGCTGCTATCAGTTTGATTAAGCATGGCTTGCAAAACGTGAATGGGTTCAATAAAACGTTGGTCGCCGCCGAGTGCTAAGCTTTGTGCGTCAGCCAGTGCTTGTTGAAATTTTGTGGTGAGTTTTTCGTAGTTCATGCCAAT
>JAYQWJ020000580.1:0-6620 GCA_035829175.2 Candidatus Albibeggiatoa psychrophila | reverse complement strand
CATGTCCTTATGACTGCCTAATCAACATGTTCCTGCAACCACGCTTCTAACAAAGTTAAATGCCACAATTTGCTACCGTTTAATTTGGTCATATATTGTTCAGGCCGCGCTAATAATTTATCCACATAATCACGTTGAAATAATCCGCGCTGACGACAAGCCGTTGAATTTAAAATCTGTTGCATAAAATGTAGAAACTCACCACGCACATACTTTAACGCTGGCATTGGAAAATAACCTTTAGGTCTATCAATTACGGATGCAGGCAATAAATCTCGTGCAATCGCTTTTAATGGATATTTACCTGATTCACGCAACTTTAACGCGGGTGGTATTTGTGCGGCTAATTCAACCAATTGATGATCTAAAAATGGTACGCGGGCTTCCAAACCCCAAGCCATAGTCATGTTATCCACTCGTTTTACGGGGTCATCAACAATCAAAGTGGTTACATCCATGCGCAATACACTATCAAGAAATTCATCAGCCCCTTTAGCCGTTAACAAATCAGTCACTAATAATGAGGTGTAATCTTCGCCGTGATATTCAGGCATCACAGTTTGTAAAAATTCCTCATGTGAACGGTCAAAATAATACGGTGCAAAACGTTGTAAATTAGAGCCAGCCGCATCATTCATCATTGAATACCAAAAATAACCCGCAAATACTTCATCTGCACCTTGCCCACTTTGCACCACTTTGACTTGTTTCGATACTTGTTCTGCCAATAAATAAAATGCCACTGCATCTTGTGCAACCATTGGTTCAGACATGCTGGCAATTGCTTCAGGCAAACGGCTTAATACTTGATTATTAGGGATTTTTAACTTGTGATGTCGAGTATGATAACGCGCAACCACTTGGTCAGAATATTCAAACTCACTGCCTTTTTCCTCAGCCACATCTTCAAACCCAATCGAGAACGTGAGTAAATTTTCTATATCAGTATTTTCCGCTAACAAACCGACCAATAAACTGGAATCCAAACCACCCGATAACAACACACCTACAGGCACGTCCGCAATAATTCGATGCGAATCAACTGCCGCCTTTAAGGCTTCATGAGTCGCTTCAATCCACTGATTATCAGTCAATGCTTGCTGTGGACGTTGCGCTGATAATTGCCAATAACATTGCGTATTGATGTTGCCATTGGGCGTAATGCTGATGAAATGTGCGGGCGGGACTTTGCGAATTCCTTTCAAAATCGTATACGGTGCGGGCACAACGGCGTGTAAGGTAAATTGATGATGCAAACCGACAGGATCAATACTTTTATCCACATCACCCGCGGCCAATAATGCAGGCAAAGTGCTGGCAAATCGAAATCCGTGCGCTGTTTGAGCATAATACAATGGCTTGATGCCGAAACGGTCACGCGCAATAAATAAACGTTTTCCATCCCAAATCGCAAACGCGAACATGCCTTGTAAACGAGATACACATTGTTCACCCCACGCATGATAGGCTTTTAAAATCACTTCGGTATCGCTGTGTGAAAAAAATGTATAACCTTTTTGAATCAATTCCTTGCGCAACTGCGGATAATTATAAATTGTGCCGTTAAATACCAAGGTCAAACTCAGTTCGGCATCATACATGGGTTGATGAGCGTGTTTAGATAAATCAATAATCGCTAAGCGTTGATGCCCAAATCCCACGTTATTATTAATCCATTGTCCAGCATCGTCAGGCCCGCGTGGAGCAAGCACTTTGAGCATTTTATCTAAAGTTTGAGCTTGTACAGGTGTTGTATCAAAGCGTAATTCACCGCAAATTCCACACATAGATTATCCGTTTATTTCAAAGTTCAAATTCTAATATTGTAGCAAATATGGTAATTTTAAAATTCAATTTGCATTTATTAGACGACTGGTCTATTGTTGGCTGATGAAAAATGAGAAACGACAAAAAAAACAAAATACCCGAGAAATATTAATTCGTGTTGGTACGGAGATTCTGACTGAAAAAGGCTTTACCAATACAGGCATTGATGAAATTTTAAAACGGGTAGGCGTGCCTAAAGGGTCTTTTTATCATTATTTCAAAAGTAAAGAGGCCTTTGGCGAGGCGGTAATTGAGAATTATGCAACGTATTTTTCTAATAAATTGGATAGGTTATTAACCGATACTGAACATAAGCCATTGCAACGTTTACATAATTTTATTGAAGATGCTAAAGTGGGGATGCAACGTTATGAATTTAAACGCGGTTGTTTGGTGGGAAATTTGGGGCAAGAATTAGGCGCGGTCAATGATAATTATCGGCATTTGTTAGAAAATGTGTTTTTAACTTGGCAGGCAAAAATAGCAGTTTGTTTACGTGAAGCACAAAATAATGCTGAGTTGTCCGCTCAAGCTGATTGTGAACAGTTAGCGGCTTTTTTTTGGATAGGTTGGGAAGGGGCTATTTTACGTGCTAAATTGGTTCGTAGTAATCAACCGTTGGATTTATTTGCAGCGCATTTTTTTAAGATGTTTCATGTTTAAGGTGGCGTATCTTATTCTATTTATACGTTTTTAATTTGCTCAAGCCGTTTGATGGTTTCAATGCTTACATTAATGAGATTTATCAGACCGTTTCTATTGCTTAGAATAATATCTTTTTTGGCGGAACTGAGCATAACTCTAAATTATTCAATCACAAGCGAAGTCGTTATCAAACGAGAACAATCTTGTACTGCATAACTAAACTGATTATTTCCTATCAATTGAACTAAAGGCGCAATTTTAATATCACTATTCGCTAACGGCGTAAGATAAGTATCAAACGTGGGATAAATCGAAACCGTTTGACCAAAATAGACCGCTTTAAAACTACCATCGGATTGATAAGTTATTTTTTCAATTCCCTCAAATCCAATCACTAGATTTATAAATGTTTCAGGTTCTAGCACCGTAGGATAAACAATTTGAGCTGTGCCATCTGGATACACAACCGTAGCCTGTTGTCTGGCACGTAGATTATTAGGTAAGTGCATTCCCATTTGTAAAATAGCTGGCATTTCCGCCCAATCACAGGTTTTATCATGACAATATTCACTGGGTGCGGGTTCTACAAACGCATCAAATATTGCAACAATATAGACATTGGTTTCAAATGCCCGAATCCGACGTGTATTATCATCGCTTAATTTAAATAAGGTATCGCCTTTATCATTAAATTTAACCACTTGCTTATCATAGTCGCAAATTTGTTTGATTGCTGATTCCTCCTCTATGTCTTCAATAGGCTCTTCATTATTGTTACTAATGGCTTCGACCAAACCCACAGGATCATTAGTTGAAGGCGTGAGGAAAAAACGTTGTTGATTCGGTGTGGTCATGATGAAAAAACCACCTTCGTCTTGCGATAATCCAACAGGAGCATCTAACGGTGCTTGCTCAATATTATTAACGCTCGGTAAAAATGCAAACTTTGTATCTTGGTAAACACCTGTTCCAACAATATTTAGCATTCCCGTATCATTTTGAGTAAAAATAAATTGACTCAAATCAACATTGCCAACATTAGGTGTTTGTTGAATCCCTGAATTTAATTGTTGTTGCGCCGACTTGCCACCCGTTCCACCCAAGCTAAAACTAGATTCTAAATCTGCAATTTCAGGAAAACTGGCTTTTTGTTTAGAAACAGTCTTTTTGGGTTCAATGCTTTTATAGGTTAATTTTGTACCCACAGGCGCAGATAATTCACCTGTGTCATTATCAATATCCCAACCATCAGGTAAATATTTTCGCGCTTGTTTGGGTTTGATTT
The DNA here is from genome assembly GCA_035829175.2 of Candidatus Albibeggiatoa psychrophila. Lineage (GTDB taxonomy): Bacteria > Pseudomonadota > Gammaproteobacteria > Beggiatoales > Beggiatoaceae > Albibeggiatoa > Albibeggiatoa psychrophila. Next base: position 2,863 of record JAYQWJ020000580.1, on the reverse strand, counting down.
TTTTCAATTTAGTGAAGATTTTCCCCGGTTTTTTAGATTGTTTTATCGACTCGGGTTTTATCGCATCTAATTTTTCAGGCGTAATCGCTTGCTCTAAAACATCATCGTTTAAAGCATCGACATTATCAGCAGTTAATCCTTCTAAAGCTTCATCAGTTAATTGTTCAAATTGTTCTACTTCAATCGCTTCCACCGCTTCAGATTGTAGGTTTTCAATATCTTCGGCTTCAAATTCCACAAACACTTCCAATGGTAATTGTGCAATATGTTCTGGTTTAAATAGTGCAAATGCCGCAGGCTCGATGCCGTTGAATTGATAACTGTCTATGGTTTCTAATTCTGCTTCATTTACGCCAAAATCTTCCAAATCTGGATTTTTATAACTTTTTGGGAAAATAACCCCTGCACCAATTTCAATATTATCAGATAGTTCTGTGGTTGGACTGATGCGCACATTTTCTATTTTTGAGCCGTCGAGCAATTGGATATTACCCAAATAAGCGGGTTTGGATTTTGTGCCTTGAATCACACCGCCCATAATGCCGCCAATAATTCTTGCATTTTCTCGGATTTGCACGTCCATAATCACCCCACCACTTTGCACAATACCGCCTAATTTACCGCCTGTGATAGTTGAATTTGCAGTAAATTGCACATCGAACAGTGTGCCACGATTGGTAATTTCACCCGCAAATTGACCGCCAATAACTTCAGAATAAGCGGAGATAGTGACATCTTGCATAGTGCCATAATTTATATTTTTGCCACTGATTAAACCACCTGTAATCGTCGCATCTGCTTCAATCGTGATATTGCTGGCAAGACCGCCATTAATGACTTCTCCGCCCAATGTCCCATTTGACACGCTACCGCCCTGTTGAATATCAATATTGCTGACGGTTTGTCCACCGATATTGGCATTTTGAGTCAGCGTCGAATCACTTTCAATTGCAATCACGGGCAAAGGTGAAAACTCAGCAGGTAATTCTACAATTGGCGTTTCAGAGATTGGTGGTTGTTGTTCAATGATTGGCGTTTCATCAACAATATTTTCATCGGTTACGGGGGGGTCTACTATTTCTTCTATTTCTTCAGGTTCGATAATTTCTGCACATTGTTGAGTCGATACAAACACATCTGTGGCTGGTGATAAAGTTAAATCGGCTGCAATCGCACTGATTTGATATTGATATGTTGTAGCACATTGTAAATTTGAATCTGTATAACGATTTGCATTTTGAGCAGTATTATCAATGATTTGTCCATCGCGGATAATTTGATAACCGATTTCAGCCACGTTGTTATCAGTCCACGTTAAATCAATTTGGGTTTCTGATATGGCAATCGCTGCTAAATCACTTGGGGTTTGCAAAGTTAAGCAGGGAAATTGTAGGCTGATTGGTGCTGAAAGTGCTGAATCACCTGCCTCATTTCGAGCTGAGATTTGATATTGATAAATAATGTCACACAAAATGCTATTATCAGTATAACTAGTTGTATCTACTGCTAATTCAACTAATACTTGTCCATCTCGAATTAAGATAAATTGGGTTTCGTCAAGGCTGTTATCTTGCCAACTCACGATTGCCTGATTATTTGCATCTAAATTGACATTGAACGCGCTAGGACTCAGCGGTGCAATAAAGTCATTATCTATAATATTGACAGAAATGGTGTTGCTAACTTGCCCATCAACGATAAAGGTCGCATTTTCATAATTTGGGTCGGTGCTGACAAGACTATGCACAATGGATGCGGTGTTATTTTGTATAATCTCTTGGTCGTCTACAGCCGAAATCCGCACATTTTGAGCCTTATTCCAATTGCTGCGACTAAAAGTTAAACTGGTTGGATAAGCTGAAATTTGTCCATCAATCAAAGAATTAACCGTGACATCAACACTGGGTTTAACGGATAAAACGATGCTGTAATTATCTGAGTTACCGCCTTCAATCACTTCTGAAATCCCATCAGTTTGTTGAATCGAAACCCCTGCTTCATTGTCAACAATATTAAAACTCAGCTCTGTGGTTTTTGCATTGTAATCGGGGTCGGCAGTGCTTGAATTGTGGGTGATTAAGCCAATGTGGTCGCCTTCTAAAATCGTATCGTCAATGGCTGTTACGTTGATTGTAACGGGTGTAATGTCAAACAATTGAATTGTAAGTGCTTGTCCTGCTTCTAATTCATTAATTAAAAGTTGGCTGTCGGGTGTGATTGTGATTTCTACAACGGAGCTTGGATAGCCACTTAATCCGATACTGTAGCTATCAGTAATATTTGATTCTGATAATACGTTGTCATTGGTTGTATAGATAATATCAGCAACACTCACTTGATGGGTTATATTTGGATATGTTGTACTGTAATAGTGATTGGCATCGCCTGCATAATGAGCTGTAAATTCATGACTACCCGCTTCGTTAAAGATCATATAGCAATTACTTTGTCCATTGTGTGCTTCAGTTATGATTTTGCTGCAAGTATAACTGCCATCTGCATTTGAAATCGTCACTTCACCTGTTGGGATTGAGCCTGTCGATGATGCAACTGTAAACGGAATATAAACCTCTTGTCCTATAGTTGAAGGTGTTGGGGAAATTTGCCTGAATTCGATAGTTGAACCCGTTTGATTGGTTGAAACGGTAAAATGATTGTCAACGTTTAAGCCTGCGGGGTCGGCGGCGTTGATTGTGATGTTGCTTGTGCCTGCATTGATAAATGTCAGATTGAGAATATTGGTTTCAATCAGCAATTCAACTACATTGGAGTCAGCGTTTTCCGCAACGCTATAGCTTAATTCATTATCTGCATTGTCTATATCAGCAAAATAATCATCTAAATTAATGGTTTGTGCAGGTTC
>JAYQWJ020000579.1:0-5134 GCA_035829175.2 Candidatus Albibeggiatoa psychrophila | reverse complement strand
ACCTAAAAACCATCTCTTCCAAACCGTTTTAAATTGCTGCAAAATGGCAAACAACGTTGATGAATATCGTTATAATAGATTCTAAATCAAATTATCTGCTAAAACCTGTTTAAAATTAGAAGATTAACATGTCCCAAAATGTACAGCCTATTGACCCACTAAATGTTGACCTTAACGGAGTCAATCTGATTGAAGCCAGTGCAGGCACAGGAAAAACCTATACTATTGCGATTTTATTCGTGCGTTTAGTGTTAGAAACCCATATTCCTGTTGATAAAATTCTGGTTGTGACTTTTACCGAAGCGGCAACAGCTGAATTGCGTGACCGTATTCGCAAACGTTTGACGGAAACACTTAGTGCATTTGAGCAAGGTTATAGTGACGATGAATTATTGCAAAAATTACTACAAAAATATCCCGAACACAATGAAGCCACAAGTTATTTAAAATTAGCCATTCGGGGGTTTGACGAGGCGGCAATTTATACCATTCACAGCTTTTGTCGTCGTACTTTGCAAGACAATGCGTTTGAAAGTGGAATACTATTTGAGCTTGAACTAATTAAAGATCAAAAAGCCTTATTAAAACAAATTATTGAAGATTTTTGGCGACAATATATTTATCCCGCCAACAGCTTATTTATTTCCTATTTACTGGGTGGCGTGTGTGAAAATCCACAAAAATTGATGCAAATCATCGACAATGGCAAACTGATTGGACAACCTTTTTTACGCATTGAACCTGAACAAATAGAGGTTTCAGACCCTAAATTATATGAACAACGCTTTTTAAACAGTTTTCAAGCCGCAAAGGATTTATGGAAAACTGAGAAGCCCGAATTATTAAAGTTATTATTAGAACATCCTGATTTAAATAGAGCATCTTATAGGAAAGTTAATATTCCAAACTGGTTTGATGAATTAAATGTATTTTTTGCTAATTTACCTAATATAGCTTTGCCAAAGAATTTTGCTAAATTTACGCCTGAAACCTTACAAAATGCAACTAAAAAAGGCGGTACAACGCCCAATCACCCATTTTTTGATTTATGTGAACAATTGCTGTCAGCTCAATATGCGCTAGTCGGTCAAGATAAAGACGATTTAGGGATTTATGATAAACAATTTCTAGCCCTGAAACTCAAATTATTTAAACAAGCAGATATCATGTTGCAACAGCGGAAAATGCAGCAACAAGTACAATCTTTTGATGACTTATTAACGGGTGTTTACAAAGGTTTAACTTCACCTTTTGGTGAATACTTAGCCACTTCAATTCGGCGCAAATATCACGCAGCACTGATTGATGAATTCCAAGATACCGACCCCGTGCAATATCAAATTTTCCATCAAGTGTATGCGACAGAAGAAAATCCAATTTTGTTTTTTATCGGCGACCCAAAACAAGCCATTTACAGCTTTCGCGGTGCAGACATTTTCGCGTATATCGATGCCTATCGTCATGCTCAATCTCATCATACTTTAAATACAAACTGGCGTTCTGAAAGTCGTTTAATTTATGCAATAAATCATCTATTTAGTTATTCTAAAGCAAACAATCCTTTTCTTTTTGAAGAGATTCCGTTTTATCCTGTCAATCCGCCACAAAATAACACAAAATCCGCACAATTGATTATCCAAAATCAGGCGCAAGCCCCATTGCAATTATGGCTGCTGAAACGTGAACAACTGGAATTAAATCCAGCTAAACAAATTAGTAAAGAAGCAGCAAATAAATTCATTCCACAAATGGTTGCTTCGGAAATTGCGCGTTTATTAAATTTATCCCTGCAAGGGCAAGCGACAATTCAGATAAGTGATGAAAATGATGAGATAAAGCAAAAACCGATTGAAGCGGGTGATATTGCAATTTTAGTGCGCAGTAATGAGCAGGCTCGAAAATTACAGCAAGTGCTACGTTCACATCAAATTCCCAGCGTGATTTATAGTCAAGATAGCTTGTTTGAAACAATTGAAATGATAGAGATTTATCGGATTTTACGCGCGATTTCACAACCGCATCAAGAAGGCTTAGTCAAAGCAGCATTAACCACCCATATTTTTGGCTTAACGGGCAGTGAATTGCAGACTATTGTTGAAAATGAGCATAATTGGTCAAAATACCTAAAACGTTTGCATTATTATAACTTTATCTGGCAAAAACAAGGTTTTATTCAGATGTTTAGAGCTTTGTTACGTCAAGAAAAAGTCGCAGCCCGTTTATTAAAATTTTCTGATGGCGAACGGCGTTTAACCAATCTGCTTCATGCGGGTGAAGTATTGCAGCAAGCGGCTATGCAACATAAATTAGGTCTCCACGCGCTATGCCATTGGTTGGGTCAACAACAGCAAAATGGAAATACAGAAAATGAAGAATTGCAGCTTAGATTAGAAAGTGATGAAAAACGGGTTAAAATTGTCACTATTCATAAAAGCAAAGGTTTGGAATATCCAATTGTATTTTGTCCGTATATTTGGGATGGAAAATTACATAATGCGCAACAAAAAGGTAAGCAAGGTCAGTTTGTTTTTCATGATGATAAGGGACAACGAGTATTAGATATTGGCTCAAAACAGCAAGAAATTAACTTGGAATCTGCTTTACGTGAAGAACAGGCTGAAAATCTACGTTTGTTCTATGTTGCGGTGACTCGTGCCAAACACCGTTGTTATTTATTGTGGGGTAATTTTACAGATGCCAGCACGTCGCCATTAGCACATTTATTACATCCGCAAATTGATAGTAAAACTTTTTCTAGCGTCAATGATGCCAGTTTAGAACATGATATAAATCAGTTGGTACAAAGCTCTGAAAACACGATTGCAATCAGTCAAATACTCACTCAACCCATTGCTTATCAACGCCAAGCTGAAGCTAAATCATATTTAAAAGTCCGCGAATTTATGGGGGAAATTAATAAAAGATGGAGAATTTCCAGTTTTAGTGCTTTAACGTCGCATAAATCTAATAATACTGATATTAATGAACGACCTGACCATGATGAAATGACCCAAGTAAAACCTTCTGTCACATTGGATATTGTGTTAGATAATGAGCCAAGTATTTTTGATTTTCCGCGTGGTGCAAATGCAGGTGTATTCTTGCATACCTTGTTTGAAAAGATAGATTTTACTTTAGACCAAGAACATTTGGCCAAACGGCTTGAATATCACATTATTAATTTAGGATATGATAATGAGCAATGGCATTCCATTTTATTGAAATTCTTGCAAGATGTATTGCAAACCCAACTGGATGCATATAATCCACAATTTAAACTGAGTAATGTAAGTAAAGATAAACGCTTAGATGAATTGGAATTTTATTATCCTTTAAATTTAATTCAACCTAAAGATATTCAAACCCTTTTTCAGCAACATGCTCAATCTATGCAAGTGCCTTTAAATCCTATGTTTAATCACTTTGAGTTTTTGCCTGTGGAAGGTTTGCTTAAAGGTTATATCGATATGGTATTTGAGTTTGAAGGCAAATTTTACATTGTAGACTATAAAACCCATTTTTTAGGCGCACAGCCCAGTGAATATCAATTTGAGAAACTCAATGATGTGGTACAACGTGAGCGTTATTTGCTGCAATATCATATTTATACCGTGGCGTTGCATCGTTATTTAAGTTTGCGTTTGCCGCATTATTGTTATGAGCAACATTTTGGCGGGGTTTATTATTTGTTTGTACGTGGAATGCGTCCAGAATGGGGAAATCAAACGGGGATTTTTTACGATATGCCGTCTAAAGATTTGGTTATAGCGTTGTCGGAATTATTTGGCATTAGCAAACATTAAGCGTTATATTTAGGATTTAGGGGAAAAAGCATATAAATCGTATGATTAACAACTTTGACAGCAAGCGGAATTATAGTAAGATGCCGCTCTGATTGATAGGGAGTGAATAATGGAATTAAATTTGACTTTTCAACAGATTAAAGAGATGCAATCCAGAGTTGACGCACTCAGGGGGTATCTTTGACTACGAAACTAAATCCGAGCGTTTAATCGAAGTCAATCTAGAATTAGAACAACCCAATGTGTGGAATGAGCCAGAACGTGCTCAGGCGTTGGGACAAGAGCGTTCAAGCTTGGAAAAAGTGGTTAAAACAATCGATGATTTGGTGACGGCATTAGGCGAAAGTGAGGAATTACTGGAAATTGCTCAGCAAGAACAAGATGTTGATACTGTTGAAGAGCTTATACAAGATTTAGTTGATTTAGAGAAAAAATTACATGAATTAGAGTTTAGACGTATGTTTTCGGGCGAAATGGATTCAAGTCATGCGTTTTTAGATATTCAATCAGGTTCGGGTGGTACGGAAGCGCAAGATTGGGCGGATATGTTGTTGCGGATGTATTTGCGTTGGGCAGAACAACATCATTTTGAAACTGAAATCATTGAGTTATCTCCCGGTGAAGTTGCGGGTATTAAAAGTGCGACGATTAGTGTTAAGGGTGAATATGCGTTTGGTTGGTTGCGCACGGAAACAGGTGTACATCGTTTGGTGCGTAAATCGCCATTTGATTCAGGTAGTCGCCGCCATACTTCATTTGCTGCGGTGTTTGCGTCTCCCGAAATTGATGACAATATTGAAGTGGATATTAACCCAGCCGATTTGCGGATTGATGTGTATCGCGCCAGTGGTGCAGGTGGTCAGCATGTGAATAGAACTGAGTCCGCGGTTCGGATTACCCATTTGCCAACCAATATTGTGGTGCAATGTCAAAATGACCGTTCGCAGCATAAAAATAAAGCCACGGCAATGAAGCAATTACAATCTAAGTTGTATGAGTTGGAAATTCAAAAACGTAATGCTGACCAAAAGACAGTTGAAGATAGTAAATCAGATATTGGTTGGGGCAGTCAAATTCGCTCTTATGTGCTTGATCAATCACGAATTAAAGATTTACGCACAGGCATAGAAAATACTAATACACAGGCAGTGCTTGATGGTGATTTGGATACGTTTATTGAGGCGAGTTTAAAAAGTGGTTTGTAAAATCAATACCTTCGCCAAAGTTGCAGGAAATGAATAATAGCTCGCTACCAAGCTCAGTTTGGTAGTGTATGTTCAAGAAACTCTGCTTCAAGAATTAATACGCCAAGCAGAGCTTGAAAAACAGGC
>JAYQWJ020000578.1:0-2754 GCA_035829175.2 Candidatus Albibeggiatoa psychrophila | reverse complement strand
AAAAAATAGCCTCATGGACAAAATTTCCCTACGTGGAGTCAAAACCCACAACCTGAAAAATATTGATTTAGAATTACCGCGCGACAAACTCATTGTGATTACAGGGCTTTCGGGTTCGGGTAAATCCTCGCTGGCGTTTGACACCATTTATGCTGAAGGGCAACGCCGCTATGTCGAATCCCTTTCGGCTTATGCACGGCAATTTTTATCCATAATGGAAAAACCAGACGTGGAGCATATTGAAGGTTTATCGCCTGCGATTTCAATTGAACAAAAATCCACCTCACACAATCCACGTTCCACCGTCGGCACAGTCACTGAAATTCATGATTATTTACGATTACTTTACGCCCGCATCGGCACGCCAAAATGTCCACAACACGACATCACTTTAGAAGCCCAAACCATCAGCCAAATGGTCGACCAAGTATTGGAATTGCCTGAAGAAACACGCTTAATGTTGCTCGCACCTGTGGTCAAAAATCGTAAAGGCGAACATGTGCAACTTTTAGAATCCTTGCAAGCTCAAGGCTTTATCCGCGCCATGATTGACGGCGAAGTGATGGAATTAGACGATGCCCCAAAATTGGATTTACGCAAAAAACACACAATCGAAGTCATTGTTGACCGCTTCAAAGTCCGCGAAGATGTAAAACTACGTTTGAGCGAATCTTTTGAAACTGCGCTGAATTTAGGCGATGGCATTGTCAAAGTCGCATTTATGCAAGATTTGGAAAAACAGCCGCTATTATTTTCCGCAAAATTTGCTTGTCCTATCTGCAATTACAGTCTGACCGAATTAGAACCACGTATTTTCTCATTTAACAGTCCCATGGGCGCGTGTCCTGAATGTGATGGCTTGGGAATTAATCAATTTTTTGATGCCGACAAAATCATTACTGATAGCAAGTTAAGTTTAGAAAAAGGCGCGATTCGAGGCTGGGACAATAAAACCGCCTATTATTTTCAAATGTTGCAAGCTTTAAGTTCACACTATCAGTTTGATTTAAAACAATATTATGCTGATTTAACCGATGATATTCAACAGATTATTTTATATGGTAGCGGCTCAGAAGAAATTAAATTTGTGTATCAAAATGACAAAGGAATGCACTACGTTAAATTGAAACCGTTTGAAGGCGTAATTCCCAATATGCAACGTCGTTATCGTGAAACCGATTCGCAGTCAGTACGCGAGGATTTGTTGAAATACATGAGTCATAAATCTTGTGATAGTTGTGGCGGTACACGGCTTAATGAGTCAGCGCGGCATGTGTTTGTCACGGGTAAAAGTTTGCCAGAGATCAGTCGTCTTTCGATTAAGCATAGTTTTGAATTCTTTGAAAATCTGCAATTAGAAGGAAAAAAAGCGGAAATTGGCAAAAAAATCATTTTAGAGATTCAACAACGTTTGGGTTTTCTCGTTAATGTCGGTTTGGATTATCTGAGTTTAGATCGTAGTGCGGACACATTATCAGGCGGTGAAGCGCAACGGATTCGGTTGGCGAGTCAAATTGGTGCGGGTTTGGTTGGTGTGATGTATGTGTTGGATGAGCCGTCGATTGGCTTACATCAACGTGATAATGAACGTTTGTTGAAAACTTTATTTCATTTACGCGATTTGGGCAATACGGTGATTGTGGTCGAGCATGATGAGGATGCAATTCGCAGCGCGGATCATGTGGTGGATATTGGCGTGGGGGCGGGTGTGCATGGTGGGCGTGTGGTGGCGCAAGGTTCGGTCAAACAAATTATCAAAAATAAAGAATCGCTCACAGGGCAATATTTATCTGGAAAATTACAGATTGAGATTCCTAAACAACGCCAGCCCTTTGATGCGGAAAAACTGATTAAATTGAAGGGTGCAACGGGAAATAATTTAAAATCGGTTAATTTAGAGATTCCAGTTGGATTATTCACTTGTGTAACAGGGGTTTCTGGTTCTGGAAAATCCACTTTAATCAATGACACCTTATATCCTTTGGTCGCCAATGCCTTGAATCGTGCCAGTTTGGATATTGCGCCCCATAAAGGAATTGAAAACTTAGATTTATTGGATAAAGTGGTGGATGTCGATCAAAGCCCTATCGGTCGTACCCCGCGTTCTAATCCTGCAACGTATACAGGAATTTTAACCCCGATTCGGGAATTATTTGCAGGCACACAAGAGGCGCGTTCGCGTGGTTACAAGCAAGGGCGATTCTCGTTTAATGTCAAAGGTGGACGCTGCGAAGCCTGTCAAGGTGATGGGGTGATTAAGGTCGAAATGCACTTTTTACCCGACGTGTATGTGACTTGTGATGTGTGCAAAGGACAACGTTATAACCGCGAAACTTTAGAAATTGAATATAAAGGCAAAAATATCTATGAAGTGCTGAATATGACGGTTGAAGATGCTGTTGTCTTTTTTGATAAAATTCCTGTACTTAAGCGCAAATTACAAACCTTGATGGATGTAGGATTATCGTATATTCGTTTGGGTCAAAATTCGGTGACATTATCAGGTGGTGAGGCGCAACGGGTTAAATTAGCTAAGGAATTATCGAAACGCGATACAGGCAAGACTTTGTATATTTTGGATGAACCGACCACAGGTTTACATTTTCATGATATTGCCCAATTATTGAAAGTTTTGCATCATTTACGCGAACATGGCAATACGATTGTAGTGATTGAACATAATTTAGATGTGATTAAAACCGCAGATTGGATTGTGGATTTAGGCATGGAAGGCGGTCAAGGCGGCGGTGAAAT
>JAYQWJ020000577.1:0-3159 GCA_035829175.2 Candidatus Albibeggiatoa psychrophila | reverse complement strand
ACACTCACCACCAATGTTTTTGCTGTATAAGGAGCGTTCTAGTTTAAAGAAACTAAACTCACTTTTTAAATCAACGGATAAAACCTTCTTGAAAACTTTACTAACTGCTCCATCACCTAATAAATCCCAGCTAAACAAACTTTCTACACCTGCCCAAATACCAATATCAACCCCACCAATACATCGCTTATTTCGCCAAAAATCATTATCTAAACTACTTTGACTTGTAGCCCTTAAACGAGAATAAAAATCTATAGGTACGCCAAATCTACTAACACCATAAAATCTCAAGATAGGCTTAGCACGCACAAAAGTTTTTAATTCACCTGCTACTTCTGTTTCAGATATAGATATATTAGACTTCCATGTATTCTGAAATTCCTTAATAAAATCAAGACCTATATTTTTCTCATAACTCATCCCTACTTTACCTGTCTGTTCAGCTCCAACAGAAATAGCATTAATCTTACCTGTTATTGTGCCATCTGCACCTGCATAAATTTCCACAATCGGTCTAATGTAGACAGGCAGAATACCAATGGAAAATTTCATCGCTTTAAACGTTTTCCTATATATAAGGAAACACGCTCCTTTAGGTCCACCTTCTGCATCACATTCTGGTTTATCAAGAATACCCACTTCACCACCAATAAAAACCTCTAAATTTTCCGAAGCGGTGACTTCAGGAATTAATCTAAATGCTTTAAGGCTAAGCCATCTAAAAGAAACATCAAAATCAATATGAATTTTTAACTCAACCTCACCTTTTATTGACAATAACGGATTACCAAATGAATCTTCTTTCAATACAACAGAACCAGACATTTTGCCATCAAGCCGTGTATTTCGTGCATTAGGGTCTCCAATAACCAAAGTAAACGTATCATCCTTTGGATTATCAGAAGGTTTCAAGCGAATACCTCTTCGCACTTGTGGTTGATTTGGTTCTAAATCATCTTGGCGTAATGTTTTGGAAAAGCTCCCCGTACCACGTTCAACGACTTCATCTAAACCTGCAATCTCAGTTACAAGTTGATAATGCGTATCATCAATTTTGGTAAATGATAAAACCTTTCTTAAAAAGCCTTCATCCGTATCACCCGCAACATAATAACCATCAACCAACGCAGACATCTTACCTATTAAAAATGTATCACTTGCATCAAGCACCACATCCAACGTCACATCATCAACATACGTCACTGTCGCATTACTCAAATCAATAAAATTATCAACAATCTTGGTTTCTTTATACGCAAACGTCAGCGTAATTTGATGATCTTGTTGCAAGGATACTGAACACTGGGTTAAATCAGGCGATACCGTATCACAACCTCGCCATCTGGCAATTTTAGTTTCATCCGTCGGCGTGGCAGTAAATGTGACAATATCATTGGATTTATCATACACATCATCAAGCTGAAAAGTGGTTTGTGCAGAATCATAATAAATATTACCCTTATCAGAACTAAAACGCCCGTCACCAAATGGTGAAACTGATATTTTAACTTGCGAAATTGCAGGATTTTTCTCTGGATATAACGTCAATCTATCACCAAAAGTCTGCTCTAATAAATCACGTCGCTCCTCAATCGTATTATCATGATAAGTACGAACAATCGAGCGTCCAGCTTCATTATCTTGCGCTAAAAACTGACGGTTAAAATTTAACAACGCCTCATGTGTTTCAACATTTAAAGCGAACAAATCCAACTCATTAATCAAACCATCGCCTGTAATATCCTCTGAAATAAGCTCTAATGCCAAGGCTTTTAACCGCAAAATAATGGCTTCTTCTGAACGTGCATCCAATAAAAGTTGTGTATACTGCCAAATAATATCGCTGACAAAAGAAACGGTTGCTTGTCCATTTAATAATTGATTTACATTAGTAAACCCATACAAAACACCTTTATTTTCAATATCATTACTGAATTGTCCTTGCGATACTTTCAATAACAAAACATCATCTGAATTCAACTGCGCAAATAAACTGTTATCCATACCAAAATAACCATTTTCATCCCTTAAAGTTGTAAAAAGTGGTTGACTGGTATCAAGAATATTAAATACTTCAATAATGCTATTCGCTAAACCACTTGCCATTACACGATGTGGACGTTCAGCTAATAATTTGGGAGGACGATAAGCACGCCAAATAGGCTCACGCTCACCTGCGGTATTAATGAAATCAATATCGAGAAAGACTTGAGATGCCCCAGCAGTTTGATAATTATCACCAAACAACACCGTAAAATTGAATGTGCTTGCGTTAGGAATACTAAAAGAAACATAACCTTCTGGCGAACTTGGTTCAACCCAACCACCTCCAGAACCCCATAAAATATTACTACCTTGTACGTCTAAGCCCGTATAAAAACTTTGCTCACTATCTTCATTTTCCATGGTAATAACATAAAAACCAGCTTCTAAAACAGGTGACGTGTATATTTGCTCTGAATTCATCAAAGTAGAATCATAAATAGGTAAACGCTCACCGTTAATATTTTGTTCAATAGTAATAAATACAGGTTTAGTAGTATCTGAATAATTATAAGGTGTTATATTAATACTTTGTTGTTCAAGTACTAACAGAGCAGCCCAATTAGCATTTTGTTTGGATTTTTGTAATGTTGAACCTGTACCAAATCCCTGAGAACCAATTTGAATGTCAGACTCTGCCGTTGGTGCAATTGCTAAACCCCAAATACCTGCATTTCCATCCTCAGCTAAAGATAATTTGGCAACATAAGAACCTGCTCTATCAAAACGAATACTATAATCACACTGATTATGTGTACAGCTATCAGCAAATGTGATTGTTGTAAATAAATATAAAATCAAAGCAATGAATACTTGCCAACTTATCCTTTGTGTAAACATACGGTGACTCCAAAAATACGATATAAAATTTAGTGAATTGAAAATATCATGCAATGCTTTATAGACGGACATACTAGAAAATTTACAGCAAATCTTAATCAATAATTATAGTTAATTCATTTTGCTATATTATACATTAATAATATTTCAAAAACTGACAACTCTGAAAGTTATATCTTTTTATAATACTCCTAATGGATTTAACTATAAATGCTCAATTGGAGAAGATTAAGGGGATTTAATTCTCAATAATCAGTTTTTTGATTTGCGATTGAG
>JAYQWJ020000576.1:0-2628 GCA_035829175.2 Candidatus Albibeggiatoa psychrophila | reverse complement strand
TCTTTGCGGATTTTATCCATTTCCTTGGTTAAACGTTGAATTTCCGCATCTTTATCAATTAAGCCTGCTAATGGAATTAATACCTGCATTTCACCGACTAAAGCGGTTGCAGATTCGGGTGGATTAGCGTCGGCTTCTAACCAACTGATGCTGTCCAATTTCGCCAAGGTATTCAATAAAACCCGATGGGCTTCTAATTTGGTTTTATCATCAGCACTGCCGTTTTGTACCAAAATTTCAAGCCGTTTACCCGGAGCAATATCCATTTCTGAACGAATCCGACGAATGCCTAAAATGAATTGTTTCACCCATTCAATATCATGCACCGCGTCTGTATCAATTTGATCCGCATTAAATTCAGGGTATGGCTGCAACATAATGGTGTCGCCTTGAACCCCTGCCAATGGTGCAACTTTCTGCCATAATTCTTCTGTAATGAATGGAATAAAAGGATGTAACAAGCGCAAAAGGGTTTCCAATACCCGAACCAAAGTGCGACGTGTACCACGCTGAGCTGCCTCACTTGCGCCTTTTTGCAACACAGGTTTTGAAAATTCTAAATACCAATCACAATACTCATTCCAAGTGAATTCATATAAAGTTTGTGCTGCCAAATCAAAACGATAGGCTTTAACATGTTGATTAACTTCTTGTTCAACGGTTTGCAAATGCGAGATAATCCAGCGATCAGCAAGCGATAATTCCACTGGCTCAGAGCCTAAACCTGTATCTTGGTCTTCGGTGCTCATCAACACATAACGGGTGGCATTCCATAATTTATTGCAGAAATTGCGATAACCTTCAATCCGACCTAAATCAAACCGAATATCGCGCCCAGTCGATGCCAATGCGGCAAAGGTGAAACGTAAGGCATCAGTGCCAAATGCGGGAATGCCATCAGGAAAAGCTTTGCGCGTGACCTTCTCAATTTTGGCTGCCATTTGTGGTTGCATCAAGCCTGTGGTGCGTTTTGCGACTAAATCTTCCAGCTCAATACCATCAATCAAATCAATTGGGTCAAGTACGTTACCTTTGGATTTAGACATTTTTTGCCCGTCCGAATCACGCACAAGCCCATGAATATAAACTTCTTTAAATGGTACGTCACCGATGAATTTAATCCCCATCATAATCATCCGTGCCACCCAGAAGAAAATAATGTCAAACCCTGTTACAAGCACACTGGTTGGATAGAAATTGTGTAAACGCTTGGTATCGTCAGGCCAGCCTAAGGTTGAAAAAGGCCATAATGCAGAGGAAAACCATGTATCTAAAACATCATCGTCTTGACGTAATACTAAGGCTTCATCTAATTGATATTTTTGTCGAATATGCGCTTCAGAATATCCAACATATTCATTGCCTTCCAAGTCATACCATGCAGGAATACGATGTCCCCACCAAATTTGCCGACTGATACACCAATCTTCAATATTACGCATCCATTCAAAATAAGTTTTACTCCAGTTTTCAGGAATAAATTTAATCCGACCTTGTTCAACCGCTTCGATGGCAGGTTTGGCTAAAGACTCAACTTTGACATACCATTGATCGGTTAAAAATGGCTCAATCACCGCGCCACTGCGATCACCGCGTGGGACTTGTAATTTATGTTTATCAATTTTGACCAATAAATCTAATGCTTCTAAATCGGCAATCACTTGTTTTCTGGCATCATAACGGTCTAAACCACGATATTTAGACGGCGCATTTTCATTGATTTTGGCATCTTCAGTTAAAATATTAATCACTTCTAAATCATGGCGTTTACCCATTTCATAATCGTTGAAATCATGCGCGGGGGTAATTTTCACACAACCTGAACCAAATTCGGGATCGACATAATCATCGGCAATAACAGGGATTTTGCGCGAGGTTAACGGCAATTCGATAAATTTACCGATGTATTTTTGATAACGCTCATCTTCTGGATGCACTGCAACTGCGGTATCACCCAGCATGGTTTCTGGACGGGTCGTTGCGACCACCATGTGACCGCTGCCATCATCTAACGGGTAACGTAAGTGCCATAATGAGCCATTTTCTTCTTCTGAAACCACTTCTAAATCAGACACTGCGGTATGTAAAACAGGGTCCCAATTCACCAAACGTTTGCCGCGATAAATCAAGCCTTCATCATATAAACGCACAAACACTTCACGCACCGAATGGGATAAGCCTTCATCCATGGTGAAACGCTCATGCTCCCAGTCCAAAGACGCGCCCATACGACGTAATTGTTGGGTAATTTTGCCGCCCGATTCTTTTTTCCAATCCCAAACTTTTTCGGTAAAGGCTTCACGCCCTAAATCATGACGGGTTTGACCTTCCGCCGCCAATTGGCGTTCCACCACCATTTGAGTGGCAATGCCTGCATGATCGCTGCCTGCTTGCCATAAAGTGTTATGACCTTGCATCCGATTGTAGCGGGTCAGTAAATCCATAATCGTGTCTTGAAACGCATGACCCATGTGCAACGTACCCGTCACATTGGGCGGCGGAATCATGATGCAATAGCTTGAGTTTGCATGATGAGTAGGGGCAAAATAGTTTTTCTGCTCCCACGTTTGATACCAGCTTTGTTCAATTGCTTGCGGGTTATAGGTTTTTTCCATGTTGTTATTGTCG
>JAYQWJ020000575.1:0-2792 GCA_035829175.2 Candidatus Albibeggiatoa psychrophila | reverse complement strand
GACAAGTAGGCACAATTGTCGAAGTTTATAAAAATAATATATTTGAAGTTGAATTTTGTAAGAAGAAAGCGGCTTGGAATGCGCGGTGGTGGGTCGGGTCGTTTTTGCTAAACTGAGAGGTATGGGCTGCGGCTTGTACCTCTTTGAATATCAAAGAAGAGCATTATATTTGCACATCATAATGGAAACCACTCTTTATGAATTTACAAATCACGCCGCGTAAATACCCCACCAAAAATCGATAAATAAGTTAAAATCCATTCCTGTTTCCCCAAAAAATATCACCACCATGTCACAGCTTGCGATTCAGAAATATTATCAAAAACTTGAAAATCTTATCCAATATGGCGGCTCACGTAATGAGAGCAGTATTCGTCGTGCGTTTGAAAATTTGCTGGATGATTATTGTAGTAAGCATCAGAAAGAACTGGTTGCGGAGTTAGAGACAGAGTCTAAATATGGCAATAAAATTAAATTTGATGGTGTGGTAAAAGATGCGTTTCAAGGGGAATGGGGTTATTGGGAGGCAAAGGATGAAAAGGATAATTTAGACGAGGAAATAAAAGATAAATTTGCTAAAGGCTATCCAAATGACAATATTTTGTTTGAAGACTCTAAAACTGCAATTTTAATTCAAGCGGGGCAGGAAGTCATCAATGTGGATATGCAGGACTGGAAAGCGTTGGATAAGTTGCTTAATCAGTTTTTTGCTTATGAACGCCCTGAAATTAAAGATTTTCATAAAGCGATTGCTGCATTTCAGAAAAATTTGCCTACACTTTTAGATAGTTTCAGAAAGATGCTAGCCGAGCAGCATAAGAAAAATAATCAGTTTAATAAACAATTTAAAGCTTTATTTGAGTCATGTCAGAAGTCTATTAATCCTCTTATTACTCAAACAGATATTGATGAAATGATGATTCAGCATATTTTGACTGAAGATATTTTTCTTACTGTGTTTAGTGAGCCAGATTTTCATCAGGACAATCCGATTGCCAGCGAGTTATCGGCTGTGATTAAGACGTTTTTTACTCGGGATAAGAAGCGTAATTTTTTAGATTCGATTCAGCATTTTTATAAAGCGATTCAGCAAAAAGCCACACAAATTGCCGATCATCATGAAAAACAGAAGTTTTTGAAGGCGTTATATGAGCAGTTTTATAAAATTTATAATCCGAAAGGGGCGGATCGTTTGGGGATTGTGTATACGCCGAATGAGATTGTGCGGTTTATGATTGAGAGTGTGGATGTGTTGTTGGACAAGCATAGTGGGGATTTTGGTTGTAATCGTTTGTTGGGTGATAAGGGTGTGGAGATTTTAGACCCAGCGACGGGTACGGGTACGTTTGTTACTGAATTGATTGAGTATTTACCAAAGCATCAGTTGCGTTATAAGTATGAAAATGAGATTTATTGTAATGAAGTGTCTATTTTGCCGTATTATGTGGCGAATTTGAATATTGAGTATACTTTTAAACAAAAAATGAAGGAATATGTTACGTTTCCAAATATTTGTTTTGTGGATACTTTAGATAATATGGGTTTTGATTATCGTTATCAGCATCAGCAGAAAAGTTTAGGTTATGAGGATTTGAGTGAGGAGAATGCGGAGCGGATTGAGCGGCAAAATCAGGCTAAAATTTCGGTGATTATTGGAAATCCACCGTATAACGCGAATCAGCAGAATGAGAATGATAATAACAAAAATCGTGAGTATGAGAAAATTGATAAAGCGATTAAGCGCACGTATATTGATAGGAGTTCAGCGCAGAAAACCAAGATGTATGATATGTATACGCGGTTTATTTGTTGGGCGACTCTCCGATTGGATGATAAGGGGATTATTGCGTTTATTGTGAATCGGAGTTTTATTGATAGTCGGCAGGCGGATGGTTTGCGGCAGGCGTTGGCGGAGGATTTTGATGCAATTTATATTGTGGATACGCAGAGTGATGTACGTAAAAACCCTAAGATTTCAGGTATAAAGCATAATGTGTTTGGGATTCAAGCAGGTGTGGCGGTGTTGTTTTTAGTGCGTTTTCAGGAAAGAACGGAGGAATTTAATAAGTTAGGGAAAAAGGCGCGGATTTGGTATAAATCGTTGCCTGATGAGATGCCGCGTGCTGAGAAGTTGGCGTGGTTTACGGGTTCGTTTAAGTTTAAGGATATTGATTTTGAGCGCATTGAGCCTGATAAGAATCATAATTGGTTGAATCTCACGGATAATGATTTTGATGATTTGTTGCCTTTGATGTCTAAAAAAACCAAAGCGGCTAAAACTGCAAAAGATGAACAGGCTATTTTTAAGTTGTTTTCTTTGGGCGTTTCTACAAATCGTGATGAATGGGTTTATGGCTTAAATACGGATCATGTTACAAATAAAGTGCAGTATTTTCTTGATAACTATGAAAAATTAAGACTTAAACAAACGACAGAAGATGGTGGTATTAAATGGTCTCGGAATTTAAAGCGTCGGTTGGAATCTGGTAAAAATGAGCAATTTTCTAAAAAATCAATTCAAACTGCACTTTATCGTCCTTTCGTAAAACGTAAACTCTACCGTTCTCAACTATTAATAGATGAGCGAGGTTCTGTAGATGTTATGTTTCCAATAAATACGGAAAATTTAGTTATTTGTTTTTCTGCTGGAACAAGGTTAAATTTTTCTATTTTAGCAGCAAATAGCACAATTAATTTGGCATTATTTTCACTTGACCCTTCACAAAGCTTCTCTCTCTACCGCTACGAACAAGGCGAAAAAATAGAAAACATCACCGACTGGGGATTAAAGC
>JAYQWJ020000574.1:0-13587 GCA_035829175.2 Candidatus Albibeggiatoa psychrophila | reverse complement strand
TACGACTGTCATTACGCATCGTACCGTCGGAGGCAACAATGTAAGCTTCACCCGTTCGCCCTGATTCTTCTGTCCGCCATGCACGGTTGTAAGTCATAATGTCATTAATAGTGTGAATCGCTAATTCAAAAACGAGTACGCCAATCCGTTTACCTTTATCAAATAAGGGTGTACCAATAAAAGCCACAGGGTTTTGATAAGCGGGGAGATAAGATGCAAAGTCCACAATAATAAATTCATCAGGAGAAGCTTTACTCATACGTTCAAATACACGTCCAATACCTGTTTTTGAAAAAGGCCCATCATTCAATGAGGTGGCAAAATCAATTTCTTTACGCACGGAATACACAATATTACTGCTATCCACATCGATTAAGAAAATATCTTCTAAGTTAAAACGGCTTTGATATTCTCTAAATTCACGATGATGCTGGCGATGTACATTAGTATAGCCAGAACTGTCAGACGCGGAAAATAACTCACTTTTTGTACCTAATGGATTATCATTTTCTGCGATATAAAAATATTGTAGTGCCAAGCTATTATCATCTAATTGATTCAGCATCGCCGCCATATCAGGTGCAGGGTCTACGTTTAAAGTTTCATATTCTTGTACAAATTCATCAAGATAAAATTCTTCTAAAGCTTCCGTATATTGATCAAATGGTAAGGGCTGTGGAAATGAAGGGCCTTCATCAACCGCTTTCATTCCTGCCTCTTCAGAAAAATTGGCAAAGGTGTTTTTAAATTCACTCATTGCATCCGCCGTGCCTTTTGCATCAGCAAACGTGAGCAATTGGTTAGCCACTTGGCCGAAATAGCCTTCAATTTGTTGTTTTTTAGTATCACGGATCGAGGTAATGTGACTTTGCGCACTCTCGGTCAAAGCTTGTTGCCCTAAATCACCTGCAATCTGACTGGTAAAATAGGCCGTAATCATTACAGGTAACAGCGCGAGAATCGCTGAACCAACAAACATTTTTTGTTTTAGCTTGAGTTTCATGGGCAGGTCTCCATTATTCTGTCGACTCCTTTAAGCATTGTCAATTTAAGCCGCCACTTTCTTTGCGAGTGATTCGAAAAATCCAAGATGGTCAAAGTTGAACCACACCTCACCTTCTTTTGTATAGCCATTTGAGGTGAAATTCTGAATCGCATCAGGTAAGACGGGCAATATTTCTAATTTATCTTCATTGGTAAATGCAATATGAACTGGTAGTTCTTCGATTAAAATCGCACCCGCCTTTTCACCTTCACCTAAAATCAATAACATGTCTCTTCTACGTCGACTTTCAGCCATTCTAGGTAAACGTAGTAAAGTATATAAATCAAATACGGGCACTAAGTTACCACGTAAATTAATGAGACCAAGTAGCCCTTCTGACGTATTGGGAATTGAGCAAATTTTCTCTAATTCTTTCAGCTCACTAATAATATTTTCACCAATCAGCAGCCCAATATTCGCAATCCGAAATCCCATACGTCGACTGATTTCTGATTGTGCTAAGCCCCAAGCAGCCTCTTCGGCTTTTCTATTGAGTGGACGTGTCAATGCACCACTGGGTGGTTGCCAAGGGGTATCAGTAGCGGGGGTGGAAACTCTTTTTTCTTCGTCCATGATGATGCTATCTAGCTTTGGTCACGTAAGATTGTAGTGGTTTTGAGTTAAAATGCACCAGTGCGGGCGTACGACCGGGATAAGATACCCAACTGGAGAATGGTTCATTACCCGTTAACTCATGGCGTTCCACAAAATAACGAATATGTCGCATTGCTAAGCGCATCAAGCGGTCATTACGAATCGCAGATAAACTTTTAATTGGCGTATCATTCAAATTAACAGTGTTTAACTGATTGGTAAAATTATCATGTTCAATGTTGGCAAGCTGTGACATGGCACGAGTTGTACTACCTTTACGAGAACCTTGTAAGCGTTCTACCACTGAAAACCATGCTGCTAGTAAGACTTGGCTGAATTGTGGGTTTTCTTGTAATACTTCGCGTCTCACCACAAGCAAATACATGATTTCATCTGGAATCCGCCGACTGTCAAACATGAGTTTAGCTTTTTGCTCGTTAATTAATTTAGCAGAGTTTGGATTGCCTGCCACAACGCCATACACTTCGCCACTAACAAATATGGTTGGAATATCAATATCGCGGGCGTTTTGAACATTGACCCGATCAAAATCAATTTGGTTTTTAATCAAATAACGGTCTAGTAAATAGTGACGTGAGCCGTTTTGCGCTAATGCTATTTCTTTATCACGCAAATCAAAGCGACCTGTATCGTCATTCACAAGTAAGGTTTCGTTGCCATTGCTATAACCCATGACCAAAATCACATCGGCTTCAATGTCCTCACGCACAAAATTGGCAATTGCATCAATGTTGCTAATAACCACGGCGTGGACTTCACGATTAATAAATTTTCTAATCGTACTCTCATAATCGCCTGAGACAAATTGCACATCAATATTGTATTTTTCCCGATATTCTTGGAATACACCTTCTTCATTTGCCAAATACCAAGGCATCCACGCAACATAAGGCGCAACCGCTAAACTGAGTGAAACCAGTTCTTTTGGATTTTCAGTTTCATTTACATTGTTATTATTTTCAGTTTCGTCCCCACCGACTAGATTTTGCATATACTCACAGCCAGTCAAAGATAATATGACTAATGTTGTTATGAATAATCGGATGAGGCTTTGCTTGGTTAAACTGGGCATTGGGTTAAGCTCCCTCTTTTCTTTAAAAGTATTTGACGAGCGTGTTATTCCTGAATAATACGATATTTTTTATTAACTATTTTACTTATGTTTAAACGCAAAAGTGAACATCGCAAGTTTTGTTCAAACACTGTAGCATAGGATAGTAAAAAATTGTACAAATAACAAGTTACATTCATCTCTTGATGCAATATATTAACAATGTTGTGTAACTTACAATGGCTATAAACATTTTATTATTTTTATGTGTGTCGTTGGCTTCGTTTTCGGAATCAGAATTAACTTAAGTATTTAGCAACATAAACCTTGATTTAACGCTACACAATAAACGCCATATTCCTAATTATTGAGCAATACTAAAGTCGCTTGACAGGCTTCGGCAGGTGTTTTGCTTTTGACTAAAATATCGAGCATTTCTTCTAAAACCGCTTTTTGAATATTACGAGTAATAAACACAATTTGGGTCAGAGGTTTTGACGTTGGCCATTTTTCCAAAGTCGTTGGTGGCTGAAAAATATGTTGAACACCTTGTACAACCACAGGTAAATCGGTCTCTTCTGTGTATACTAAACCTTTAATTCTTAACAAATCTTTGCCGCGTAAAGCAGTGAGTTGTTGAAACCAAAGATTTAAGATTTTCCATGATAAAGGCTTATCATATTCTAAGCAAAAAGATTGGATATATTCATCATGTTGAATTTGAGTGTGATAGGAATAATCAAATTGCTCTGTACTATTATCTGAGTTTGCTGGTTGATGATACGCTTCAGCCTGTAGCCATTGCTGCACATCTAAAGATTTGGTGGTTGGATTATACAAACCCGCACTAAATAATTGTTTTACATCAATATCACCGTTAATACTTTCTAACATCATCGCACCGGGATTGAGTATATGAAGGCGTTGTTTAACTTGCTCAACGATTTCAGGCTCAACTAAGTCGGTTTTGGTCAAAATCACACGGTCAGCAACGGCGGCTTGTTTCACCGTTTCATAAAATTCTTCAAATTGTTGTTGTGCATACATGCAGTCAACGGTCGACAACACACTGTCCAAATGAAATTTAGTTTTCAAAACCTCATTATCAAGCAAAGTATGAATAATTGGTGCGGGGTCAGCTAAGCCCGTGGTTTCAATAATGACTCGCTCAAAACGAGTGACTTCACCTGTTTGACGTTTTTGGTATAAATTTTCTAAAGTTTCCACTAAATCGCCACGAATCGTGCAACAAACACAACCGCCTTCCATAATCATCACATCTTCAGTGGCTGACTCGATGAGTAAATTATCAATGCCTACTTTACCAAATTCATTGACCACCACCGCTGATTTTTGCATATCAGGATGTTTTAGTAGTTTATTTAATAAAGTGGTTTTACCGCTACCCAAAAAACCTGTGATTACAGCAACGGGCAAATAATCAATCGGGGGTGCAAAAGTATCTAATGGTGTACGCATGGTCATCAGCATAAAACAAATTAATATCCGATTATATAGCGAAATGAGGGGAAAGAAAATCTAACATTGGGCAAAGTTATCAAGTCAACGGTTTTGAAATATTCAGACTCTTGTTATTTCAGGCTGTTTCAGCTATTTCAATTCTGGTTTATATCAGCTAAGCTAATTTAAATGCCCAAGTCATGGTGGCTTCAAATGATTCAATTTAAATTTGTTTTTTTGTGCGTATTATGTTTTACATCTTTTTCAGTGCTGGCGATTGACTGTGATATGCCACAAACAGTATTGAGCCAAATCATTTGTGATGACTATAGATTAAGTCAAGCCAATAAACGTTTAGAGCAACTTTATCAGCAGCAACTCAAAATATCTGAATCCGATAAAACCCAAAATACACAATGGCTAGCAAGCTTAGAGCAACATTGTGAAATAAAAAACAAAGATTGCTTACGTCAACAATATGAGCAACGGATTCGAGAATTAAGCCAAAAAACGTGGGCGTTTCAAGCCCAAATCCACCCTAATATTCCTCAACTTCAATTTAAATTAATTGGTATTGCGGATGAAGACACGGCGCATATTCAAAAATTGACCATTTCCAATCAAGACGGACAAATTTTGCAAACTTTAGTCGTTGCAGATGTGTCTGATATGTTAAAAGAGACTGAAACGCTTTGGCTGGACAATGGCGAAGGTTTTAAAATTGAAGATGTTAATTTTGATGGCTATAGTGATATTCGCTTGATGGAATTGTTGCCTGCGGGAGCGAATGTTCCTTATTTATATTGGTTATATGATCCCGAACAAAAACAATTTGTATTTAATCGACGGTTTAGCGATTTAGCACATTTAACGCTGGATTTAAATAAAAAGTGGGTAGTCTCACAATATCAAATTAGTGCGGTTGAACATGGTACAGATTATTACAAAGTAGATAAACATCAGCTGATTTTAATACGACAAAAATTAACTCAATATGTTAAAAATGATGAAGATGAAAGGGTGTTATTTGAGCTTGTTAAAGAACTTGTTGATAATAAATTAAAAGTAGTTAGCCAAAAGCCTATTGAATAATTAAACCGCTTTCAACCTTATTTTTAGAATATGCCGCTAAATTAGCAAAAAATGACGATTAATAATGACAATGAAAACCATGCCTAACACTGGCGATAATTGCCCTATTTGCAAACAAGCTTTATTAGTTAATTCAAACCAGAAGAGCAAGGATTATATTAGCAAACAAACTTTTACGCTATTACATTGTCCTCATTGTGGTTGTTATATTACTCATGGAGACATGCAGCAAGATTATTATGGACAAACTTATTATAATTCCAAAAAAGGCAAATTTAATCCGCTAATTGAGAAAATATTTAAATTCAATCATCAGCAAAATGCCAAACAATTTTATCAACGTTTTCAGCCCAAACGCATTTTAGAAATTGGCTGTGGACGCGCTTATTTATTGAAAGAATTAAAAAAATTAAGCTGTGAAGTCTATTGTTTAGAATCTAGTGAAGCCGCAGAATGGATTTTAAATAATCCTAATGTGAATGTGGTGACTGATGAAAAATTGAATTTTCCTGCGCAATATTTTGATTTAATCATTTACTGGCATGTTTTTGAACATTTATCTGACCCCGTTGCCTCTTTGCGTCGTACAAGTTCGATGCTGGCGGATAATCAACGTATTTGTATCAGTGTGCCGAATGCAGCAAGCTATCAAGCCCAATTAAATTTAGCAACATGGTTTCATTTGGATGTACCTCGTCACTTATATCACTTCACGCCCAAAAGTTTAGTCATGTTATTAGAATCAGAAGGTTATGAAGTCGAATTGATTGAAGCGGGTGATATGATTCAGAATTTATATGGCTGGTTGCAAAGTGTGGCGAATCGATTTACCACAACAGAAATTAATGGTTTTTACCGATTATTACAAGGTGGTATCCCATTGAAAAATTTATCTAAAAAAGCTTTGGCAATCCAATTATTAACCAGTGTGATTTGGATACCTGTGGGTCTTTTCGGTTATGCCATCGAGACGATTATGGGAAAACATGGCACGATTACAGTATATGCACGAAAAAAACAGGTTTAGACAATTACAAAATCTAGTTGCTTTATATCTGAATTCGATTTTATCCCAGTAAATTCAATAACCAAGGCAACATAAGAGCAGTAATAAATGTCGACAATGCCATTGCCAAACCTGAAAATGCACCCATCTCTGAATTGACTTGAAAAGCGCGTGCAGTCCCGATTCCATGTGCAGTAACACCCATTGCAATCCCTTTGACGCTTTCATCTTTGATGCCCATTAAGGCAAATAACTTCGTACCTAAAACTGCGCCAATAATACCTGTTGTCACAACCATTGCTGCGGTTAACGAGGGAATACCTCCCACTTTTTCTGCAATCCCCATTGCGACAGGGGCGGTTACTGATTTGGGAGCTAATGATAATTGAATCGCGGGGCTTGCCCCAAAAAATCTTGCAATTAAAACCGAACTCAACGCACCTAATGCTGCACCTGAAATCAGTGCAATCGATACAGGCAACCAGATTTTTCTTAATTTAGGTAATTGTTTATACAGTGGTATCGCAAGTGCAACTGTTGCAGGGCCTAATAAAAAATGGATGAATTGACCGCCCTCAAAATAGGCTGCGTAAGAGGTATTTGTTACAGTCAAAAAGCTAATCAATATCAACACCGCAATTGCAACAGGATGTAGCAATGAATTTGAATTCATGTAAGTATATAAACGATAAGAAATACTGTAAGCAATCAATGTGATGGTTAAGCCTGTCAGTGGCTCAGCGGAGAGATAAACCCAAATGGTGGCTAAATTAGGTTCTGTCATTGATTTGAATTCTTGGTAAATAAGCGCAGGCTAAACGCCATGATTGCAGCAGTCATTACCATCGTAAAAACGGTGCTGAGTATCAGTGTCATCACAATTGGTAACCATTGATTGGCAATCAGCTCAAAATGTACCATTAATCCAACACCCGCAGGTATGAATAATAGCGACAGATGTCCCAATAAGGTTGTGGAGGAAATATCCAGAGAGCTAGGAACATGACCTTTTAACAATAATGTCAAAAGTAACAATATCATACCAACAACAGGGCCTGGTATAGGTAAACTTAAAAATAATACAAAAAATTCCCCAATCAACTGATAAAACAGCAAAATGGTAATGCCATGTATAAAGTCCATGCTTATTTGATTTCACTCAATAATTTTAAAATCATGCCTTCTGCTTGAGTTAAATAACCACCACCAAACAGATTTAAGTGATTAAGAATATGGTATAAATTATAAAGCACTTTTCGAGTGGAATAACCCACATCTAATGGCCATTTATCTTGATAAGCCGCATAAAAATCACTAGGAAAACCGCCAAATAATTCAGTCATTGCAATATCCACTTCACGGTCGCCATAGTAAATCGCAGGGTCAAAAATCACAGGCTGCCCTTCTATATCAACCGCATAATTGCCTGACCATAAATCACCATGTAATAAGGAAGGCGACGGGGTGTAATCTGTAAAAAATGCACCCATTCCATCTAATAATTTTTCACCATGAGTTTGTAAATTACCACCATAACCCTTGTGAGCCGCCAATTCTAATTGATAACCTAAGCGTTGTTTTTGCCAAAATGTAACCCAGTCATTTTCCTGCGTATTTCTCTGCGGGGTTGATCCAATATAATTATCTCGATACCAACCATAAGGCGTGCGCATTACTTGATGTAAAACAGCGAGTTGGTGTCCTAATTGAATACCTGCATTGCGGGCATCACCGGGCATGGCAATATACTCGGTAACTAAATACGCATGACCTTTGGTTGCACCCCAACAAATCGGTACGGGCACTTTGATCACCGCAGGTTGCGCTAATTCCGCTAAGCTTGCCGCCTCAGATTCGAACATTTCATATTCGCTGGGCTGATTGATTTTAACAAAATAATGTTGTCCTAGACCTTCGATGCGAAAAGCTTGATTGATACACCCACCTGAGATGGAATAATGCGTTTGCACCTGAAATTCTTGGTCTGTCGTCTCAGTAATGTGTTTTGCAATGGTTTGCCAATCAATACTTGTCTGCAACATAAAACCTATCCTGTGAGCGAGCGTAACAACCTGACACAAATGAGCTAAAGTAACCTTTCAACTGTCCCATAAAAAACATTTGATGCTACGACTAGCAACGCTAAAATTTTAAATTTATTGTGTTTATTCTACTAGAATTACTCAATCTTTCGTATATATCTAAAAATAGAGAAACTATTATTCTATACATTTAATGGGGGAGGTATTAGTGGCTGATTGTAACATAAATGCTGACAACAGCGATTGAATTGATGTTTGGCAAGTTTATTAAGTGTAGAATATGAGTAAGATATAGAATGGGAGCAGGTAGATGAATCAGCTCGGTTTGCTTAAAAGTCAGCGGTTTTTTCCTTTATTCTTAACTCAATGTCTTGGAGCATTCAACGATAATATATATAAAAATTCTTTGGTTATTTTGATTATTTTTCAAGGTGATATGCTGTATAACATCCCAACCACTCAACTTGTCACGATGAGTGCGGGTCTTTTCATCTTGCCTTTTTTCCTATTTTCAGCCACGGCAGGACAGTTTGCAGATAAATATGAAAAAGCATGGCTGATTCAACAAACTAAACTACTAGAAATCATCATTATGTCATTGGCATTTATAGGTTTTTACACACACAATATTGGGTTTTTGATAGTATTGCTGTTTTTAATGGGAATGCAATCTGCTTTATTCAGTCCTATAAAATACGCTATCTTGCCGCAACAATTGCAAAAAGAAGAATTAATGGCGGGAAATGGTTTGCTGAGTATGGGAGGATTTTTAGCCATTTTGCTGGGTACGATTTTAGGCGGGATTTTGATTTCAATTGCAAATTATGGTGCGTTATTGGTGTCAAGTATTGTAATTGTGGTTGCAATTTTTGGTTATGTGACCAGTTTATACATTCCTAAAACGGCTGCATCCGATGTTAATATAAAATTAAATTGGAATATTTTCACTCAAACTTGGCGCACTTTTCAATTTGCATTAGAGCGCAAAGATGTGTTTATCGCCATTATTACCGCCTCATGGTTTTGGTTTGTCGGCGCAACATTTTTATCTCAAGTCCCTGCGTATGCTAAATATATTCTAGGCAGCAACAATGAAGTCATCACCTTATTACTCTTTATGTTTTCTTTTGGGATTGGTTTAGGCTCTATATTGTGTGAAAAATTATCTAAAGGGCGTATCGAATTGGGTTTAGTTGTGGTGGGTGCAATTGGTTTAATATTGTTTCCAATTGACCTTTATTTTGCAAGTCAGCCATTTGTTAACTTACATTTATCTGCGGGTGAACTCGGTTTATGGCAATTTTTGGCATTGGAAAGCAGCAGTTGGCGTGTATTGTTAGACCTTGCATTAATCGGATTATTTGGTGGTATTTATATTGTGCCTTTAAACACAACCATACAACAACGAAGTCATCCTAAATTTCGAGCGCGTATTATTTCAGGCGCAAATATTTGCAATGCCTTATTTATGGTAGCATCCGCGATTAGTATTGTTGTACTGCTTGGTTTTGGGTTTACGATTCCACAAATCATGCTGTCTCAAGCGGTCTTCACTTTATTGATTGTTGGGGTTTTATTTTTCATCATGCCTGAATTTGTTTTAAGCTTTTTAGCTTGGATTGGGGTTCGCAAAAACACCATAGAGCCGTAATATCTATCAGAGCGTAGTCATTTAAATAACCGAATTATTATTTATGGATTATCATTTGTTTCTTCATTAAACGGCATGGGTTATAGTATCCATCAAGCTTTAGCACTATTAATCAGGCGCGATATTGATAATATTGAATGACAGATTAAAAAAGGTTTGTTGATTTTAAAAAAAACGCTTTTATACTGTTGCTTTCATGCTGTTTTGGCTAGAATTTGTAGCAAATATAAATTTATCAATAAAGAAATGCTCGGTAGGATTAAGACTCGCGCATAGGATTTGCATAGTAGGTAAACAAAGGCTGGTCAAATATCATGAAAATCACTCATGTTCACGGTCTCTAAACTATACTGTTTATTATGGTACAATTCCGAGCTAAATGTAATTATAGCAATGACATCTTATGCACTTTTTCACCTAAAACTCAAGGCAGGCGATAAGTTGTTTGCACTGTTATCCTCTTTTTCCAACTATAAAATTATAGCTATAGTTGCTTGCTTTATGCTATTGTTCGGATCTATTGCTTATCAAGTAGTTCAAGCAAGACCTCCAAGTGAATATCAGCTCAAAGCCGCATTTTTATATAATGTTGCTCGCATGGTAAAATGGCCAAAAGCAGATAGAAAAAAACCATTGATTGTTTGCTTAATGGGAGAAGACCCGTTTGGAGACGCTTTAAGCTCTATTAAGAAAAAAAAGGTCAAAAAACGTCGGCTTGAGTTTAAAATGGACATCTCAATCAGGGATATTCCACAATGTAACGTTTTATTTGTAACCCAAGCGGCTCAAGATTTATTGACGAATATACTTCCTAGCGTTGAAAATCAACATATATTAACTGTTGGTGATGTACCTGAGTTTGCAACACAAGGTGGCATGGTGAATTTGCTCAAGAATGGGGAGCGAATAGCTATCGAGATTAATCTAAAAGTTGTCAAAGCATCCAATATTGTCATTAGTTCTAGGCTATTAACCTTAGCAAAAATTGTTGACGAATGACGCCACAGGAACAGTCTTTAAATGAGAGCCTTCCGTGACATTTCTATCAAGAGTAAACTTAGTACCATCATTTTAGCGACCAGTGCTATTGTTTTACTATTGGCTTCTACTGCATTTGTAACCAATGAACTATTTAGCTTACGTCGAAGCATTGCGGCGGATCTATTTACAGTTGCCGATATTATTGGTTTAAATAGCAGTGGTGCATTACTATTTTACGATGCCAGCAGTGCTGAAGAAAATCTAACAGCATTGACAGCCAAACCGCATATTTTACGCGCCCATTTATTCACCAAAGATGGCGCACTGTTCGCCAGCTACTTCCGTGAAGATTTGTCCAACCAAGAACCTCAATATCCTTCTGTTTGGGGCTATTACGCTCAAAATAATCCTGAAGCACTCACAGAAGATGAACCCATCAAAGACAACAGTTTTTTTCATAATCAATACATTGAAGTTTTTAAGAATATTAATTTCCAAGATGAATTTATCGGCATTATTTATGTCCAATCGGATTTAGATGAATTAGGCGAAAGCTTATTTTTAGCTGCCACGATTGTATTTTCAATTATGCTTGCGTCATTATTATTAGCTTATATGATTGCTTCAATCCTGCAAGGTTTTATCAGCCAACCAATTTACAGCTTATTAACAACCATGAAAATGGTCTCTCATAACAAAAACTATTCTATTCGAGAAAAAAAATTAGGTAATGATGAACTGGGCAGTTTAGTTGATGGTTTTAACGAAATGCTATCCCAAGTTGAGCAGCGGGATTTAGAACTTAAACAATATCGAGCGCATTTAGAAGAAAAAGTACAACAACGTACCTCTGAATTGGCTGAGGCGAGAGATCAAGCACTAGCAGCAAATAAAGCAAAAAGCGTATTTTTAGCCAATATGTCACACGAAATTCGTACTCCAATGAATGCGGTATTGGGTTATGCTCAGATATTACAACGCGATTCAGATTTGACCAAATATCAACGGGATGCACTGAAAATTGTTGAAACTAGTGGTAATCATTTGCTCGGTTTGATTAACGATATTTTGGATATTTCCAAGATTGAAGCAGGTGCAATGGAGATTCGTAATGAAAACTTTTATTTAGACGAACTCGTTGATGGCATCTCAGCAATGTTTAAAATTCGTTGTGAGCAAAAACGCTTAGGTTGGCATGTTGAAAATGAAGTATTAGAAAAAACCGTGATTTATGGCGACCAAGGCAAGTTGCGCCAGATATTAATTAATTTATTGGGTAATGCGGTGAAATTTACTGAAAAAGGTGAAGTCGTGTTACGGGTTTCGCATGGAAATACGCCTGATGCTTATCGTTTTGATGTGCTTGATACAGGACGTGGTATTGGAATTGAAGATCAAGGTCGAATCTTTGAACCATTTCAACAAGAAACATCAGGTTATGATAAAGGTGGTACAGGTTTAGGTTTGGCGATTACCAAACGACAAGTTGAATTAATGGATGGTGAACTTAGCTTAAAATCTAAAATAGGCAATGGCTCAGTGTTTACTACAATATTACCATTTGCTGCAAGTAATGGTGAAGTTGAGTTTCATGGTAATTACCAACAAGTGAAACGATTGGTAGATGGCTATGAGATTTTAGCGGTTGTCGTCGATGATGTGGAAGAAAACCGCGATATTTTATCCCATGTATTACGCGATGTAGGTATTGACACCATTGAAGCACATAACGGTCTGGAATGTATCAATATTTTGAAACAGAAAACGGTTGATATTGTTTTTACTGATATCAGAATGCCTGTGATGGGCGGTGAAGAAATGATTACTTATATTCGCCAAAATTTAAAATTAGATATCCCTTGTATTGCTATTTCAGCTTCTACCCTTGCGCATCAAACTCAAGGCATGTTAGATTTTGGTTTTAATCAGTTTATTTCTAAACCATTCCGTTTTGAAGTTATTTATGAATGCTTGGAAAAACAATTGGATATTGAGTTTATTTATAGCGAAAATGTGGATTATGACTCGGGATTTGATGAATATGACAGCTCAACCGCGATTCAAGTAACATTATCTGAAGATTTATATCAACGTTTGTATAAAGCAGCACAACTGAATGATTTAACTGAATTAGATATTATAATGACAGATTTAAAAACTGATGCAACAACAGAAGCATTTAGTAATAAATTGGCTTCATTATTAGATAATTACAATACTGAAGGTATTTTAGAAATTTTAGATAAGTTGAAACAGCAAGAACCTACTGAACAACATACGGAAATTCAAACTAATTCATCTTGTTTGGAAATGTCTCAAGCTGATTTATCACGTTTAGAAAATGCGGTTAAGTTAAATGATATTTCAGAATTGGAAGATATTTTAGCTGAGTTGCAACAACAGAAAAATAAACCATTACGAGATTTTGCTTTGCGTATGGATAGCCTATTATCGAATTATGATATTGAAGGGATTGAAGAATACTTGTCAAAAATAAAGGTTTGTAAAGATGTTTAAAATTGTTTTGATAAGCTATCTATTTCATACTGCAAAAACACTACAACCCACTGTTTTAAATTATTAAATTCGAACGAACTGGCTGTTTATCTTTATTCTGAGGGATGGAAATTTTCCTTTTTCACC
>JAYQWJ020000573.1:0-9752 GCA_035829175.2 Candidatus Albibeggiatoa psychrophila | reverse complement strand
CAAACATCAGTAAGGGTTTATGAAAACGGTTAAAAGTCGTTCGTTTTTATAGGTACTTCATAGATTACGCAAAACCAATGCCTATTAACAGACATTGCAATTATCACCTTAAATCACTGATTTTGTAGATATTGTTTGTAATATTCGCAGTTTTTATAATCTGTACATTCAGCATAAATATATAAGCAGTGGTCTTTGATATTGAAGCCGTGTTGTTCTGCAATGACTTTTTGACGTTCTTCAATAATATTGTCAGAAAACTCTATAATTTTACCACATTTGACACACAGCAAATGATCGTGGTGTGCGGTTTCAGCCAATTCAAAAACAGAAATGCGTCCATTTTCAAAGTAATGCCGAATCACCAAACCTGCTGTTTCAAATTGAGTTAATACGCGATAAACAGTTGCTAAACCAATTTCTTCACCTGAATTGGAGAGGGCTTTATACACTTCCTCCGCACTCATGTGACGTGTACCGCTACTTTCAAGTAGCTCTAAAATCTTCATACGTGGATGGGTGACTTTTAATCCCAACCGTTTTAAATCAGCACTTTCCATTCAAATATCCAATGTTTCTTACGAGCAAAGCAAATTAAAATTCACCTAGTAAAGGCATTATTTTAAGTTTTAGCATAGCGTTTATTAGTTGAAGTAATCAACACGCCTGCAATAAAAATCAAAAGTGTGCCTATAAAGAAGCGATAGTCAATCCACTCTTGCCAAAAAATCCAGCCGTATATAGTAGCAAAAATAATAGAGGCATAAGTAAAAACAGCAAGCTGAGATGTGGGCGCAAGTTTAAAACCCTTGGTCATACAAAGCTGGGCAATCGTACCAAAAACTCCAAGCAAAAACATTAAAATCCACGTTTCATAATTAGGTGTCACCCATGCCCATGTCATTGGGATTACAGATATTGCAGTGCCAATGCTGGTGAAATAAAAGACAATTCGGATGCTGGGTTCTGTCGCTGACATACGTCGGATACTGGATTTACTCAAGGCTGCGAATAGGCTACCCAATACGCCGATCCAAGCAATGGATGAGAGATTAACTTCAGGACGTAAAATAATGAGAACACCAATAAAACCCAGTAAAATCGCCCAAGCGGTCATCATAAAAATTTGTTCGCCAAACCAGAAAAATGTGATTAATGGGATAAAAAACGGTGCTGTTTGTTTTAATAATGTGGCTTCACTGAGTGGAATATGGGCAATTGCATAGTAATAGCAATACATTGAGCTGAGTCCTGACAGGGAACGCAATATATGTAAATGCAGAATGTCGGTGGCAAGCTTTTGTTTGCATTGGGGTAATATCCACGGTAGCAAAAATATCATAACGAAGAAATTACGAAAAAATACAATGGATTCATTCGGGAGATGCGTGGCTGCCATTTTCACAACGACAGCCATAGAACTAAATGTGAATTCAGCAGCTATGATAAAAAAGATAGCGATGGAAAATTGTGATGGCACTGTTAGTCAGATGTCTCGGGTTCAGGGAACTGGCTTGCGAGTAGATTTACTAATGCAATGCCATCCGCAGGTTGTAAGTAGTGTGAGCCTGCACTGGGAATAGTCAATGCACGTCCATGTAATGCAGGTACGTTATTCATATCTTGGCTATACGCTGGTACAAGCGCAGTCCAAAAATTGTTTTCATCAGCTCGCACAATCGATATATAACGTGCTTTAGGATGTGGGGTGCGATTTAAATGAAACAATGGCGTGGTTGGATATTCACGGCTCACATCTGAGTATAAATTACGTGAACGATTAATTGTGCTTAATCCAACCAATGGCGTAACCCAGCTTAATGGGCTGTCTGCAATCAATTTTCCGATTTCAGCTTTATCTGTTCCTAAGTGAGGGCTGGCGATGGTGATTAAGCCTGCAATGGGGAATTGTCCATTAATCATGCTTAAGCGTGCGACAACACCCCCTAGCGAATGTCCAACTAAAATCATTTCGTCATCAGTATGGGCTTTTTGGATGCCTGTTAAAAAGTAGTCTAACCATTGCGCTTGAATTGGCAACGGGGCTTCAGAAGGTAAAGTAATGGTATATAAATGACGGTCTGAGGGATAGGCTGCTCCTGTTGGTGGTAATGCGACACTTGGGAATAAATGACCTTGATCTTGCCAGCCAGCCTGTTGTAAATGTGACACAATGCCAGCGGTTCGCCAGCCACTGCCATCACTCCAATAGCCGTGAATCAAAACTAATACTTGTCCTGCGGTCGCTATATTTAGATTTAGCAATAAGAAAATGGTCATCAGTAATTGATAAATGCGCATAATGTCCTCCAATAATATTGAATGTTCAGCACCTGAATATCATTCATGTCATGGCACTGCTATAGGAATTATTATGCAAATGAATCATCGCCACAATACAGTATTTTTTATCGTTCATTGATTCTATTTTTCACAGTTTGTTTGAGACGGCTGATGTCAAATAGAAAGAGCTAAGGCACAAAATTTTCATTTGCTCAGGTACTTAGTTACTCTCATTTAATATTTACGGCAATTATTACTTAATTTTTCTGAACATAATAACTTACAACTATTCCTCGACGTGCCTTAATTTTCTATCAAGTTCAGAACTTTTTGATGAAAAATAAAACCCCAAAACTGATTGCCAAAGTTCTATATTTTTGATGATAATGAAAAAACACACATCCGCATGAGGCAAGTAGCAATGACATTACAAAAATATCACCCCTTACTTAGAGTCATCCATTGGATCATGATGGTTGCAATAAGCAGTATTTTAGTGCTTGGATTCGTCATGGTTGAATATAAAGATTGTGAGCCTTGGAATTTATACGAGTGGCATAAGTCATTGGGCATACTTGTATTTAGTTTGGTTTGGTTACGCTTATTTATCCGCTGGATTAGCATTACCCCGCCGTTACCTAAAACCATTTCTGCTGTCAATCGTTTGATGGCACATATCGTCGCTTATTTGCTATATATTTGCATGATTGTGATGCCGATAAGTGGCTATGCAGTGTCGAATATGAACGGTTTTGCAGTGAAATTTTTTACGTATCCATTACCCACTATTTTTGCTAAAAACCTAGAATTGGCACAATTAGCGGAACAAGTTCATACTTATACGGCTTATGCGCTGTTGATATTATTGGCGTTGCACATTCTTGGCGTTATTTTGCATCATTTTCAAGGTGAAGAAATCTTGCGTCGTATGACTTGATAAAATGTTTTTTCGGGCATTTTTCGGCAATTTTACTCAATATTGAGCCATATTTATCATTTAAGTTTTGGTGCTGCAAAAGCGGTCTAAAATATTGGGTTTAAAAATAGCTTAAAAATAGGTGGTTTTATGAAACCTACAGCTGCTTTATCTTAAAATGCTCATTTGCAAAACAAGTTATGTGCTCCTGCATTATGTTTGCGCTATTAGCCAAAAATTCAGGTATTTTTAAAGGTTTGGAGAAATTATCAATGTATTACAAAATCGGTTTATTATGGTTATTATCATGTTATGTTTATGCCGCTGAACCACAATTGCTTTTCAAATCGGTCGATGTACCTATAACGGATGCTGCCAAACGCCAAATCCAGACCTCGCCTTCTGTCACTATTGACGGCAAAACCTATCCATTGCAATACAATACTATTTTACGTTCTGGTGCAAAACTAGGTCAGCATACTTTTGGTCAACTGGTCGATGCCAATGCACAAGCCATCATAATGCAAGATGGCAAATCAATTGTGAGTAATGAGAATGATTTTTCATCTTTAATTCCGATTGAAGACAAGCTGTTTATGATTTCTCAGTTTGAAAGCCGTCCCGGTGTGATGTATCTCACGGATTTAAAACAAAATACCGATACAGGTTTATTAACCGCCACTGCAACACGTCCTATCGATTTCTCAGGTATCAAAGGAGGTTGGTCACATTGTGCGGGTAGTGTTACGCCTTGGAATAGCCATTTAGGCAGCGAAGAATATGAGCCAGATGCAGAACAACATGATATAAAAACAGGTCGGATTGATAGTTATTACGAACCGATGGCAAGATTTTATGAGGGCGACTTGCTTAAGCCAAATCCTTATGACTATGGGCATATCATTGAAATCAAATTAATCGACAC
The DNA here is from genome assembly GCA_035829175.2 of Candidatus Albibeggiatoa psychrophila. Lineage (GTDB taxonomy): Bacteria > Pseudomonadota > Gammaproteobacteria > Beggiatoales > Beggiatoaceae > Albibeggiatoa > Albibeggiatoa psychrophila. Next base: position 5,628 of record JAYQWJ020000573.1, on the reverse strand, counting down.
CGAAGGCACAACTGAAGTGAGTAAGCATTATGCAATGGGGCGTTTATCCTTTGAATTAGCTTATGTGATGCCTGATGAAAAAACCGTTTATTTAGCTGATGATGGTGCGAATGTTGGCTTTTTTATGTTTATTGCAGATAAGCGCGGCGATTTAAGTGCAGGGATTTTGTATGCGGCACAATGGCAACAACTTAATGCCAACAATGGCGGGCAAGCTACATTAAATTGGATTCAACTGGGACATTTATCCGATGCTGAAGTCCAACCCTATTTAGATAAAAAGATAAGGTTCAAAGATATTTTCAGCAAAGCCGAGCCAAATTCAAATCATCAATGTCCCACAGGATTTAGTTCAATCAATGTTGGATATAATTCCCAACGCTGCTTAAAACTCAATACAGGCATGGAAAAAATCGCTTTAGCTCTGGAAACGCGCCGTTATGCTGCAATCTTAGGTGCAACCACTGAATTTCGCAAAACGGAAGGGCTGACGTTTAATCCTGAAAATAATCAATTATATCTTTCTGTCAGTGAAATCGCTAAAGGTATGGAAGACAATGCGAGTAAAGGCAAGACCCATGCTGGTTTTGATATAGGAGGCAACAATCATATTCGCCTACCCTATAATAAATGCGGTGCAGTCTACCATTTAGATGTGGATTATGACTCGATTATTGATAGTCATTACGTCGCCCAAAACATGCAAACCTTAGTCACAGGACAAATGCAAGCTCATGATAATAAAGGGGCTGCAAATGAATGCGATGTAAACGGAATTGCCAATCCAGATAATATTACTTATCTCATGGGTTATCAAACTTTGATTATTGCAGAAGACACGAGCGAAGGGCATCAAAATGATATGGTGTGGGCTTACAATCTGAAAATGAAAACATTAACTCGAATTCAAACAGCACCTTATGGCAGTGAAAATACAGGGGTTTATTTTTATCCTAATATCAATGGTTGGGCTTATGTCATGAGTACAGTTCAACATCCTTATGGGGATAGTCATCAGGAAAAAATACAGGATATTAAAGATACTGCGGGATATACGGGTTATTTGGCTGTCTTTCCAGCATTTTAATTCAAAGCATGACAAGTTTATATTCGAGGCTTTGGGCTGCCAATCTGCAAAAGACTGACAACTTTGCCCACGAAAATTAAGATTTAGTCCACTTTGGATGTTTCCGTATTATTGTCGCTGCTGCCATCACTATTATCAGGACGTGGCTTATTATTGGAATAATTTCCAGTGTTACGACGATTACGGCGCGGTCTACGGTTTGGATTATTATTATTGCTGTTACGGCGATTATTTTCTGCCTTTTCAATCGCTTCAACAACTGAATCTTTAGCCGAATCTTTCGAGCGTGTACGTTGGTTTGGATGCTGGGGTTTACGTGGTTTGTATTTCTGCAACGGACGACTCTGTTCGCCTTGTTGCGACTTCATGTCCGCTTCATTTTGTTCCGTTTCACCCGCTTTGCCAAAAAATGAACCCCAAATACGCTGCATAACCCCAGGTTCTTTGGAATCTAACTTAGGATGTACCGAAGGCGTAACCCCTTTGACCGCTGGCTCTTCTCGAGTAATAGGCGTATTAGATGGGCTTGAACGCTCATATTCACTCGATTCAGGCGCAGTTTTGGCAATATCGTAAGTTGAACTACTCATTAACGGATCTCTTTCATCCATACGAACACGTCTGACTTCATAATTTGGCGTGTCAATGTGTGGACTTGGAATGATAAGCACTTGAGTACTTTGGCGTTGTTCCAATTCTAAAATGGCTGAGCGTTTCTCATTAAGCAAATAAGTACCGACTTCGACAGGCACATGAGTGAGAATTTTTGTGGTTTTCTCCTTCATGGCTTCTTCTTCCATCAAACGTAAAATGGATAAAGCCAGAGATTCAACACTACGAATTGTGCCACTGCCATTACAACGCGGACATACGATATGACTGGATTCACCCAATGATGGACGCAACCGTTGGCGCGACATTTCCAATAGACCAAAACGAGAAATACGACCGACTTGCACCCGCGCACGGTCAACTTTTAGCATTTCACGCATCCGAGTTTCAACTTCACGCTGATTCTTGTTGCTCAACATGTCGATAAAATCAATCACGATTAAACCGCCTGAGTCACGCAAACGCAATTGGCGCGAAATTTCATCAACTGCTTCTAAATTAGTAGTTAATGCTGTTTCCTCAATATCCGTCCCTTTGGTTGAACGGGCTGAGTTGATGTCAATAGATAATAAGGCTTCAGTATGATCGAAAACCACTGAGCCGCCTGATGGTAATTTCACATCACGCTGAAACGCTGTTTCAATTTGGCTTTCAATTTGATAGCGAGTAAATAATGGCACGTCATCTTCGTAGAATTTTACTTTATCTACAAACGTCGGCATGATTTGACTCATAAATTGACATGCTTCATCGTAAATCATTTTGTCGTCAATTAAGATGTCGCTGATGTCTTCTTGTAGATAATCTCGAATCGCGCGGATAATCACGTTGCTTTCTTGATAAATCAAAAATGGTGCACCGCGTTCAATGGCTGAGTTTTCAATCGCTCGCCAAAGTTGTAATAAATAATCTAAATCCCAACGCAATTCTTCACTGGTTTTGCCTACACCCGCAGTTCGCAAAATCAATCCCATTCCTTCAGGGACATTCAAAGTGCTTAAAACTTCTCGCGCCTCAACCCGTTCTTCACCTTCAATACGACGTGACACACCACCTGCACGCGGATTGTTTGGCATCAAAACCAGATAACGTCCTGCTAGACTGAGGAATGTGGTTAAGGCTGCTCCCTTATTGCCACGTTCTTCTTTATCTACTTGGATAATAACTTCTTGACCTTCTTGCAATAAATCCTTAATACTGCTGTTGCGTGGATTTGGGTGACGCGGTGGCGGATCATCCGATTCAATTTCAACCCCATTTTCATCATAAACAGGTTCTACATCCACTTCTTCTGCGGTTTCAGTTGCATTGAAGTATGTACGCGAAACATCTTTTAATGGCAAAAAGCCGTGGCGATCTGCACCGTAATCAATGAAAGCGGCTTCTAAGCTAGGTTCAATTCGAGTGATTTTACCTTTATAGATATTCGCCTTGGTTTGTCTACGAGCAGTGGTTTCAATGTCAAAGTTAAATAAACGTTGGCCGTCGACCATCGCCACTCTAAGCTCTTCTGGCTGAGTCGCGTTAATTAATATTCTTTTCATTCGAATCTTATCCTTACTGTCTATCTATGCGCTTGACTTTGTTTATGACGAAGTTTTGAGCTAAATAATTTGTACATGTTTAGCAATTTCATTAAGTTATATGCTTCGTGGTTTTGTTGTCAAAAGCGCAAGTTCTGCTTTCTTTTTAAATCTATATTGCACAGACTCTGGAAGTGTTATATCTGATAAGGCACGCTATTTATTTTATATATAGTGTTCAAATTTAATAAACGCCAATGATTCAAGTATTTAATTTTATTTGCAAATTTTGAATAATTGGACATTATTTAACTTTGAATATTAGGTAAAAGCAACGAATCAGTATTGCCAATATTGGTGAATGCAAGAATCTAAAAGTGATGGAGTGTGGTAGATGATGTGTGTTAGAGACCACTACGCAAAATAAGTTGTTTCACTTCATTCTTTAACAACTTTTTAGATTTGGAGGGTAAATACATTGCAATGATTTTGTCTATTTAAGTGTGCATTGCCAAGCCCGCTTTATGTGTAAAATGACTTGTGTTGTATCTAATATTACCTATGCTTATGTACTTGAATGAGAATCTCTGCCATATTGTGGCGATGTTCTATATTCAAAGAAACATCTAAAATCTATTTTGTTTTATTTAAATAATTCAATCAGTTCCGTAGATAAGCAACTAAAAAGTCTTGTTATTATATGTTTTCCAATAATGGTGGTTAAAAACACTTCAAATCAACTGTGCAGCTATAGCAATGTTTTTACACAGTGCATCAAATATATCGTGTTATAATTGACGCATGGCTACCCTAATCGCTCAATCCAATCAGGTTGTCCTTTTCACAGTTCCTGCAGACTATGAGGGGCAACGTATCGATAACTTTTTACACACACATCTTAAAGGTGTGCCAAAAAGTCACATTTATCGCATTTTGCGTAAAGGTGAAGTACGCGTAAATAAAGGACGCATCAAACCCACTTATCGTTTGCAAGGGGGCGATGTGTTACGTCTTCCACCAGTCAGGCAGGCTACGAGAACTTTGGAAGAACCTCATGAGAAATTTTTACAAAGCCTCAAAGAAGCTATTTTACATGAAGATAAACAATTATTGGTGATAAATAAACCTTCTGGTGCTGCGGTGCATGGTGGTAGTGGTGTAAGTTACGGAATTATTGAGGGAATTCGCGCACTTTATCCTGAAGAAAAACAGTTAGAATTGGTTCATCGTTTGGATAGAGATACATCAGGCTGTTTATTAATTGCTAAAAAACGTAGCATGTTGCGCCAATTACATGATTTATTGCGTGAAACGGGTATGAATAAACGTTATCTTGCCTTAGTTCAAGGTGATTGGTCTAAACGTTTGACAAGAATTGATGTGCCATTGCGTAAAAATGTGATGCAATCTGGGGAACGTTTGGTGCGAGTTGATGATTCGGGCAAAGAGGCATTGACCCTGTTTCAAGTTATCGAGCGGTTTGATATGGCGACCTTAGTTGAAGCAGAATTAATTACAGGACGCACCCATCAAATTCGGGTACATTGCACCCACAAAGATCATCCTATTGCAGGCGATAATAAATATGGTGATAATGATTTTAATAAGCATTTGAAGGCACAAGGTTTAAGTCGTTTATTTTTACATGCCAGCAAATTGGATATTAAACTGCCTGATTATCAATTACATATTGAAGCCCCATTGCCTAAACAACTGACTTCAGTATTAGAAACCTTGCGTTTAAAGTCTTAAATTATATTTTTAGGCATTCACTTTATTATCAATACTTCGGACAGTTTTTGGGAATTATTAAATATTTCAATAAGTTATAAATATAAGCATTCTTTTGTAAGTTATTGATTTTATTGTATGCTTTAAAAAGTGTCTGAATCATTGTTAAATATAAGCCATATTTTTCGATTAACTATTCAGGTGTTGGATAAAAATCATCATCCAATATTTGTTGCATTTGGTATGGGCATTGTGCTGGAAATCCATTAAGTCCTGTTTCTTTTTTCGCAAGAGAGACTGCTTTAGGATAAGCTTTTTGTAATACTTGTTCTAAATAATTTTGTAGGCTAGGGCTTTCTTCTAATTGGTCTTGAATTTCAGAACGTTGTTCAATAATAGAGTTTCTCCAGCTTTTCCCTGTAAATTCTGCCCATTGTTCAGAAAGTTGATTCAGTTGAAATTGCCATTTTAGTAGGTGTACAAGTAAAATTTTCAGGTGGCTAATTAATGCTATTCTATCTCGTTTTGCCATGCCTTCTAATTCTTCTATTAAGTGCTCTGTATCCAGTTCGTTTAACTTTCCCGTTTTTAGCAATTCAATATGTTGACTCACCCAATGTTCAAAATTTGTTTCGTAAGCCTGTTGTAAAGTGCTCATATTATTTTATTCCTTAA
>JAYQWJ020000572.1:0-1957 GCA_035829175.2 Candidatus Albibeggiatoa psychrophila | reverse complement strand
CCTTCACTCGTGACGACGCACCGCGTCGTCATGCCACAAGACGCACCCGCGTCCACTATTTACACAATTGCCAAATTGCCTTTTTGTTCTAACCAACTTTTTCGATCAGCCGCCCGTTTTTTCGCTAACATCATATCCATGATGGAATGCGTTTCTTCAGCTTGATCTAAACCCAGTCGAAGCAAACGCCGTGTATCAACTGCCATAGTGGTTTCACGCAATTGCAACGGGTTCATTTCGCCCAAACCTTTGAAACGTTGCACATTGACTTTACCTTTTTTCTTCTCCGCCGTAATTCTATCTAAAATGCCCTGTTTTTCCTCATCATTTAGCGCGTAATATACCGTGTTGCCTATATCAATTCGATACAATGGTGGCATCGCAGCATAAATGTGCCCCGCCTTCACCACATCAGGAAAATGTTTGACAAATAAAGCACATAACAAGGTCGCAATGTGTGCGCCGTCTGAATCCGCATCGGCTAAAATGCAAATCTTGCCATAACGCAGTTGGTTTAAATCATCACTATTTGGCTCAACCCCTAATGCCACCGCAATATCATGCACTTCTTGAGAAGCAAGTATTTGATTAGTATCAACTTCCCATGTATTTAAAATCTTTCCACGTAAAGGCAATATGGCTTGAAAATGCTTATCACGCGCCTGTTTTGCAGAACCGCCTGCCGAATCACCTTCCACTAAAAATAATTCAGTTTGATTGACATCTTGTGAGGTGCAATCAGCTAATTTGCCCGGTAATGCAGGGCCTGAGGTGGCTTTTTTACGCACCACTTTTTTACTGTTTTTTAAACGTTTTTGCGCAGCAGTGACAATGAGTTCCGCAATTTGTTCACCTGTTTCCACATGCTGATTGAGCCATAAACTGAACGCATCACGCACCACACCTGAAACAAATGCCGCACAAGCCCGTGATGATAAACGTTCTTTGGTTTGTCCAGAAAATTGTGGGTCAGCCATTTTTACCGACAAGACATAGGCGCAACGTTCCCAAACATCTTCAGGAGCAAGTTTAACCCCGCGTGGCAATAAGTTACGATAATCACAAAATTCCCGAATCGCTTCTAATAAGCCACTACGCAAACCATTGACATGTGTGCCGCCTTGCGCTGTAGGAATTAAATTAACATAACTTTCCGTAATTAAATCACCCTCTTCAACCCATAATAAGGCCCAATCAACCGTTTCAGTTTCTGCGGAAAAAGTACCAATAAAAGGCTGTTCAGGCAAAATAATGTGATTTGGGAAGTTTTCTGCTAAATAACTATTAATCCCTTTTTGATAACACCAGCTATGTTGCTCTGAGCTTTGTTCATTATTAAAATTAACCGTTAAACCTGTGCACAATACGGCTTTGGCTTTAAGCAAGTGCATTAAGTGGGCAATGGCAAATTTAGCTGAATCAAAGTAACTTGGATTGGGTGAAAACCGAATCGTAGTCCCCGTATTACGTTTGGAAACAGTATCTATTTCAGTTAGTTCTGTGACTTTATCGCCATTAGCCAACTTCATCTGATAGACTTTGCCATTACGTTTAATGGTGATTTCTAACTGTGTCGATAGCGCGTTGACCACCGAAACCCCCACACCATGCAAGCCGCCTGAATATTGATAATTTTTATTGGAAAACTTACCGCCTGCATGTAAACGGGTTAAAATCAATTCAACGCCGCTAACACCTTCTTCAGGATGGATGTCGACTGGCATACCGCGCCCATTGTCTTTTACTGTAATCGAATTATCTAAATGTAAAATCACATCAATTTGATTCGCATGACCTGCAAGGGCTTCATCTACACTATTATCAATGACTTCTTGGGCTAAATGATTAGGTCGGCTGGTATCAGTATACATGCCGGGGCGTTTACGGACGGGGTCTAAACCTGTAAGGACTTCTAGGTCGGCAGCATCATAGCTTTGTGTCATTCAAATCCCTTTTT
>JAYQWJ020000571.1:0-1792 GCA_035829175.2 Candidatus Albibeggiatoa psychrophila | reverse complement strand
TGTGGAATGCGTCTCGCGCCAAACAACGTCCAACCTAAACCAATATCATTTTCACGTCCCTTGAGCTGCAATTCCCATACGACTTGAGCTGGAGAATCATGGGTATATTCACGGGCGCGTGTCCAGACATTGCCTTCAGTTAAGGTATGCCATGTTTTATTTTGAATATCGGCTTGAGACAGCAAAAAGCCATAGCCTACTAAAATATTGCCTGTTGTTTCCAAATATTGTGTACTTCCCATTGCATAACTGGCTACTGCGGGGTCATTCGGTATGATGGAATCCCAAATTGGTTGCAAGGTTTTTTGTTCTATATTTAAACGATATTCTGTTGCACGACTGCGCGTTTTCGCGGGTGGTATTGGTTTGTCGAAAGGACGTGCTTGATAGTTCTGATTATCAAATAGTAATAATGTGCCACGTGAGGTAATCATAGGGCTATGTTGATGCCAAAACCATTCTGCATCATTTTGCATCTTTAATAATTTAGACTGCAAATTGTCATCCCAGCCAGAAGGTTCACCTGCAATCCAGCGTATTTGTTTGGTATTTCTATCAATCATTAATAAAGCACTTTGATAACGTGAATTTAATAAAATCGAATTTTCATCAACCAACTGTATTGCATTAGCATGTGACCAATCTACAGTATCTTTATAACCGCGCTTTTTCCAGAAGCGATTAAAAGTTTCATAACCAATACGAAATACATCTAAATGATCCGCGATATTCCATTGCCATACAATCTCGCCTGCTCGGTTAAATTCAATCACGACATCAACCATAACCCAATGGGTTTTCCGTGCTGCATTGATATCTTCTTCACTGCTGTAATAGTTAGGGATTTGCTGTCGTTCTGTACCTAAAACTAAAAAATTGCCATTAGGTAATACATCAATGTCATGATGAAACGTAAGTGTATCAACAGGAATTGCACTGTCAGTTTCCCCTAATAAGCGGCGTTTAGCATACCATTGCGTGATAATATTACCCAATAAATCAATTTCAACAGCCCGAAAATCTTGGGTTAAGAAAATAATATGACCATTGTCTAATACTTCAAAATCACTAATTCTTGAATCAGCTTGATAATACCAAATCACATTACCCATCCCATCAATGGCAACCAATAATCCAAACCCTTGTTTAAATTTTTTCAGTTGCTCAGGATTCAGAGTATTAACGGGCATTCTACGGCGCGGATTAAATAGTGTAATACCGGCTTCCATTGCTACATTAGATAGACGCTTTGTTTCAATAATGGGAAATGCTTCAATCGCTGTAGGCAATTTCGGTGCGGTAAAGGTCAATTGTTTTGTGATTGATGCCTCTGTTTCTGGGTCTGAAACCGTAATATTCACTTGATGTTTTTGCCCTGCACTGAAACCAATTAAGGTTAAATCTTGCTGTGGCAATACGGTTGCAGGATATTCAATGGTGCGGTGATTGTCACCAAGTGTAATCTGAATACGAGTTTGTACAGGTTTATTGGTTTGAAAACGTAATAATGCAGCCAATGGCACAGCAGGATTGGGGTTAGGTACAATTTGAGGAGCAGAAGTGAAAATTAACTCGCTATCATTTGTTGCAGCGATGCTGGGTTGATAAGCTATCATTCCCATGATAAATAAATAGATTAATACATAAAATCGTCTTTGAAGCCTGTAATTCATGGTTACTAAATTCCCAAGTAAGAACGTATTATTTAAAACTATAATCTTACCTGAATTTGAATCGTTTTTTTTGCTTTAATCATTTTTAATTGCATGTCATTTAATCTAGTATTATTAAA
>JAYQWJ020000570.1:0-2489 GCA_035829175.2 Candidatus Albibeggiatoa psychrophila | reverse complement strand
CCCTTGTCTGCTTTATTTAAAAAGGTTTGTTTCACATCGGTCATGTTCTATTCATCCGTTTTTTCAGACGACAGCCAACCTTGTGCATAAGCGTTTAATCAGGTTTATAGGTTTTGTAAAATCATCAACCGACAATATTAAAGAAATAATACTAATATGTATCTGAAATATTTAGTATTTTTCAAAAAAACTCTCTATAATATCATTAAACTCGAAAATCCTGAATATGCCTATCTCGAATCCAAATAAAACTAATTGCTGCCGCTAACAAACACACTGTCATTGCTGCATAATATGTCCAATGTGCGCCTAAATATTCCCATGAATAACCGCTTAAATAACTGCCCAACGCGCCACCTGCACCAAAACTGATACTACTGTATAAAGCTTGTCCACGTCCTTTTAAATTACCTGTAAAATACTGATGAATCAATTGGATAGCGACTAGATGATATAAGCCAAAACTAATCGCATGAAATAATTGCGCAAAAATCAAAATCGGAAAAGAGGTAATGAAATTAGCAATCAACCACCAACGTAATGCGGTTAAAAGGCAAGTGGTAATTAATAAATTCGCTAATGAAAAATATTTTAATAACCAATAAGATAGTGCAAATAAAGCCACTTCAGCAATCACCGCCAATGCCCACATCCAACCAATAACATCACGACTATAACCATAATCCTCTAAATAAATCGAATAAAACGTATAATAAGGACTATGACTCATTTGTAGCAGTAGGCAAACGATAAATAATGCAATGATTTCAGGGCGGAAGGCAATTTGAGAAAGAGACGCTTGGGTTTGTGGAGACGTGTGGATTATTTTTTCTGGTATGACTAAACTGGTGAGCCAAATGCCTATAAACAAAACAATTAATAAATAGGGCAACCATAAAATACTGAATTTCTCAAAAAATAAGCCTAAAGCAACAACGGTGACTATAAATCCAACAGAACCCCATAAACGAATATGACTGTAACGTTTGGCATTATCCCCTAAATAGGCAAAAGTAGTGACTTCAATTAATGGTAAAATCGCATTCCAAAAAAAACTAAATAGCACGATAATAAACACATACCACCAATAACTTTGATCGATTAATAAACCTGAGAAACTAATAAATGCCAGCAGTGAACCACCACGAACCCATACTAAATGTTTGCCACTAGAATCAGCTAGCCATCCCCAAATATTAGGCGCAACCAATTTTGTCACTAATAAAAGTGCAACTAATTCACCAATTTGCCGAGAATTAAAACCTATATTTTGTAAATATAAGCCCCAAAAAGGCATTAATGCACCTAGTGAGGCAAAATAGAAAAAATAGAAGTTGGACAGCCGCCAATAGGGAATTCCGTTCATGAACTCACGCTGGCAGGAATAATGGGAGTTTGAGATTGCACCGCTGAATTTTGTGCCTGATGACGCAACAAGTGATCCATTAACACCAAGGCAAGCATCGCTTCAACAATCGGAACGGCTCGAATACCCACACAAGGATCATGCCTACCTGTGGTAATCACTTCAGTTGGCTGACCATGAATATCAACCGATTGCCCGGGAATACGAATACTGGACGTGGGTTTTAGCGCGACGTGAGCAATAATATTTTGTCCAGAAGAAATCCCGCCTAAAATGCCGCCCGCATGATTGGATAAAAAGCCTTCTGGAGTCATTTCATCTCGAAAATCAGTGCCTTTAGCTTCAACACAAGCAAAACCATCACCAATTTCCACCCCTTTTACCGCATTAATACTCATCATCGCGTGAGCAATTTCAGCATCTAAACGGTCAAAAATCGGCTCACCTAAACCAACAGGAACATTGTTTGCGATCACGGATACTTTTGCGCCCACCGAATTGCCTTCTTTACGCAACGCATCCATGTAATCTTCTAAGGCTTGAACTTTATTATTATCAGGACAGAAAAACGCATTTTGCTCTATTTGCGCCCAATCAAAATTATCGGTGATTGTATTAATCGTGCCCAATTGGGATAAATAAGCCCGAATTTGCATACCATGAACTTGTTTTAAATATTTCTTGGCAATGCCACCCGCCGCAACTCGGATTGCTGTTTCACGCGCCGATGAACGACCGCCACCACGATAATCTCGAAATCCGTATTTTTGCTGATAAGTATAATCTGCATGTCCGGGGCGAAATGTATCTTTAATTTTGCCGTAATCTTTGGAACGTTGGTCAGTATTTTCAATCAACAAGCCAATCGGGCAACCTGTTGTTTTACCTTCAAATACACCCGATAAAATTCGGACTTGATCATCTTCACGACGTTGGGTTGTATGGCGCGATGTACCCGGTTTACGACGGTCTAAATCACCCTGCAAATCAGCTTCTGAAAGTGCTAAATTCGGTGGACAGCCATCTACAATGCCGCCTAATGCTGCGCCGTGACTTTCGCCAAATGTGGTGACGCTGAATAATTTTCCATAAGTATTGCCAGACATAATTTTTATAATTTGTT
>JAYQWJ020000569.1:0-12506 GCA_035829175.2 Candidatus Albibeggiatoa psychrophila | reverse complement strand
TTGTTTAGAATTATTCTCTGTAACAACATAATATGAAACTACCATAGAATTTTTTGGCGAGTTTGGAACTCATCCCCACAAAAATAGGCAGGAACGAGCATTTTAAAATTAACTTCCGCGTGCTTCTAACATCTCAACTGCGGGTAATTTTTTGCCTTCTAAAAACTCCAAGAATGCACCACCACCTGTTGAAATATAAGAAATTTTATCTTCAACGCCGTATTTATCCACGGCCGCTAACGTATCGCCACCGCCTGCAATTGAAAATGCACTACTTTCTGCGATCGCTTCTGCAATCGCTTTTGTACCATCGCCGAATTGGTCAAACTCAAATACACCCACCGGACCATTCCATACAATCGTCCCCGCATTTTTCAAAATCTCGGCAAGCATTTTCGCCGTATCAGGCCCAATATCAAAAATCATATCGTCTTCTGCGACTTCGTTCACTTTCTTCAAAGTTGCAGGCGTTGATTCGCTAAACTCTTTGCCCACAACCACATCCGTAGGAACTGGAATACTACCGCCACGCGCTTCTGCTGCTGCGGTTAATTTTTGTGCTGTTTCAACTAAATCATTTTCACACAAAGATTTACCTACACCGTGACCAATTGATTTAATAAACGTATTCGCAATACCACCGCCAACAATGAGCTGGTCAACGACGGTTGATAACGATTCCAAAACAGTCAATTTGGTTGACACTTTAGAACCTGCAACAATCGCAACCATTGGGCGAGCGGGTTCTTTCAATGCTTTGCCTAAAGCTTCCAATTCACCCGCAAGTAAAGGTCCTGCACAAGCAACAGGTGCAAATTGACCCACACCGTGAGTTGATGCTTGAGCGCGATGGGCTGTCCCAAACGCATCCATCACATAAATATCACATAATGCCGCCATTTGTTTTGATAAGGCTTCATCATTCTTCTTTTCGCCTTTATTAAAGCGCACGTTTTCACACAACACCACGTCGCCTTCTGCAAGCTCAACACCATTTAACCAATCTTTGACTAAACGGATTTCTTTACCCAATAGGCTACTCATGTGTTCTGCAACAGGTTTTAAGGAATCTTCTTCACTATATTCGCCTTCAGTTGGACGACCTAAATGCGACATAACCATGACTTTTGCGCCAGCATCCATCGCCAATTTAATGGTTGGTAAAGAGGAAGTAATCCGTTTATCACTGCTGACTTTGCCATCTTTGATAGGAACGTTGAGGTCTTCACGAATTAAAACACGTTTGCCTTTGAGGTCTAAATCAGTCATTTTTATAATTGTCATGCAAAACATCTCCTTATAGTAGTTATTAATAATATTGATAGATTCTTATGAAAATGCTCGGTTGAAACGAATCATACCAAAAAATAAGCCAATTGCTAAATAAAAAGAGAATGATATGATGATTTGAGTGATATTTAAGATAAGAAAAAAGAGTGTTTTGAGTCTGAAAAATATTTTAAAGCGGATGAATGCAGAGTTTAAAGATGCAATAAGTTTTATAAAAACAAGCATATCAGGAGCGCAATATTTATTTACACTCCCGATAAAATTTTTACTGATTAGTTATTAACAATAGGAATTTTGCCAATTTTTGCTTGCCATTCTTTTGGTGCAGATTGATGGATTGAATCACCCGTGGAATCAACGGCAACCGTGACAGGCATATCTTGCACTTCAAATTCGTGAATCGCTTCCATGCCTAAATCTTCAAAGCCAACCACTTTCGCACTTTTAATCGCCTTAGATACCAAATATGCCGCACCACCGACAGCCATTAAGTACACCGCTTTGTGATTTTTAATCGATTCAATTGCAATTGCACCACGTTCTGCTTTACCCACCATGCCGATGATGCCTGTTTTTTCTAACATCATGTCAGTGAATTTATCCATACGAGTTGCTGTTGTAGGACCTGCAGGACCAACCACTTCATCACGTATTGCGTCGACAGGACCAACGTAATAAATAAAGCGATTTTTGAAATCAACGGGCAGTTTTTCACCTTTGGCTAACATGTCTTGAATGCGTTTGTGTGCGGCATCACGACCTGTTAATAATTTACCATTTAATAATAAACGTTCGCCCGGTTTCCAGCTTGCGACTTCTTCAGGTGTCACCGTATCTAAATTCACACGTTTGGTATCGCTACCCGCTTCCCATGTTACGGCAGGATAATCTTCAATTTTCGGTGGGGTTAACACAGCAGGGCCTGAGCCATCCAATGTAAAGTGAGTATGACGGGTTGCGGCACAGTTTGGAATCATCGCCACGGGAAGAGATGCGGCATGAGTTGGATAATCTAAAATTTTGATATCTAAAATCGTGGTTAAACCGCCTAAACCTTGTGCGCCAATGCCTAATGCATTTATTTTTTCAAATAATTCTAAACGTAACTCTTCAACTCGATTGTTTGCACCACGCTGTTGTAATTCTTGAATATCGACATGTCCCATTAAGGATTCTTTGGCGAGCAACATGGCTTTTTCAGCCGTGCCACCGATACCAATTCCTAAAATCCCCGGTGGACACCAGCCCGCACCCATCGTCGGTACAGTTTTCAATACCCAATCCACAATGCTGTCACTTGGGTTTAACATGACGAATTTGGTTTTGTTTTCTGAACCACCGCCTTTTGCCGCCACATTAACTTCAACTTTATCGCCTTCAACTAATTCGACGTGTACAACGGCTGGGGTATTGTCTTTGGTATTTTTACGTGCGCCAGCAGGGTCGGTCAAAATTGAGGCACGTAATTTATTATCAGGATTCATATACGCTTGGCGTACACCTTCATTGACCATCTCCGTCACGGTCATTTCGCTATCCCATTGCACTTTCATACCCACTTTGAGTAAAGCCATTGCAATACCAGTGTCTTGACAAATAGGACGTTTACCTTCTGCGCACATCCGTGAATTGACTAAAATTTGTGCCATGGCATCTTTTGCAGCGGGGGATTGTTCTGCTTCATAGGCTTTGGCTAGGGCTTGAATGTAATCGGTTGGGTGGTAATAGGAAATAAATTGGAATGCGTCGGCAATACTTTGGATGAAATCTGCTTCACGAATGACGGTCATATTTATTAATCTCAATTAGTTAGCATAAGTAATTTAAATAGGCGCATTCATTTTACCAAGTAACTCATAAAAAATGTAGCAGGAGTTGTGATTGATGTTGTGTGTCTTGACTGTATTTTCACAGGTTTGTGTAATAATATATTGTTCATTCAATACTAAGTGAGGGAAAAGCTGTGTTAAATCAATTTAAAATACTATTTACATCAAAAATACCTTGCGTGCCACCCGACAGTGCTTTGTTGGCTAAGGTATCTAAATCCGCAGAAGGATAATTCATGATTTTAATCAACATCGGCAGATTGATACCGCAGACTACACGCACTCGATAATTTTCAATTAGATGACATGCAATATTGCACGGCGTTGCGCCAAACACATCGGTCAAAACCAAGACCCCATGTCCTTGATTTACCGCCATATATAATTGCTCTAAATGATAACAATAAGACATAGGCTCACCTGAAATACGCACAGGCAATGATCTGATAGGCAACGGTAGCGTTCCTAAAATTTCTTCTAAACTACAAATCAAACTAGTGCCAATATCATTATGAGTCACTAGCAAAATACCCACGCTCATCGTAATTCTCGGTGTCTGACTAATACATCATGTTGTTCTTGAGTGAAATACTGCACTAATTGTTCCGCAATGTAAACTGAGCGATGTTGTCCACCCGTACATCCTATTGCAATGGTTAAATAACTGCGGTTATCAGCAGCAAATTGCTCAATCCAATTATCTAAAAAGTGAATCAAATCCTCTAACATTTTCTGAACTTGAGGTTGTGTTTGTAAAAAAATGGCTACAGGACTGTCTTTCCCCGTTAAACCCCGCAACTCGGTGTCCCAATGCGGATTGGGTAAACAACGCACATCAAACACAAAATCAGCATCACGAGGCAATCCATATTTAAAGCCAAATGATTCAAATAATATAGAAAGATTTTGTTTCTGGTGCAAACGAATCCTTAAACGGATTAAATCTCTCAATTGATGAACGTGCATATCACTGGTATTAATGCGAATATCTGCTCTGTGCGCCAAAGGACTAAGCAGATTTCTTTCATATTGAATCGCTTCTGACAATGCCAATGACTGAAAAGTCAAAGGGTGTTTACGACGGGTTTCACTAAAACGCTTAATTAAAACTGCATCATCCGCTTCTAAAAATAGAATCTCATAAGGAATGGCTAAGGAATCAAGTGTTTCTAATAATGTAGGTAAATCATGCGTGGCTATGGTACGCGCATCTAATCCTACGGTGACACACTCATGTTCAATGCAAATTTGTGGTACTTGCGCTGCAAAGGCAGGTAGGAGTGCAACTGGTAGATTGTCTACACAATATGCTCCAATATCTTCTAAGCTATTGAGAGCAATGCTCTTACCCGCTCCAGACAAACCACTGACAATAATCAGTTTCATTTTTTAAAGCTTAAATATCAACACCAGTGCCATGATATGTAGGATAAAACCGAATATCAATAGCTTTAAGGTATTTTATCTGGAATAAGTACAATGGATTTCACTTTGGCAGATTTTTTATAGATGCGGCGCAAGCAATTCACAAATAAGCTCATCGTCAAAATTTTTTGCCAAACTTATAATGTGCGTTGTAAAAACCGTTAAACTCGGATTTTGTTCTTGTAACTGAGTTGCGTCATCTTGGATTGCAACAATATCGCCTTCCATAATTGACTATACCATTGAAATAGCATTGATTTAAATAAATTTTGCCAACATCATCATGGCTAAGATAAAAAACATTGTGAACCAAGTGACTCCATCTTTTAAGGCAAATAATACGGGGTCATCTTGTAAACTGCGCCGATTTGCCAAAAACCACACCCGCGTTGTCCAATATAAAAGTGCAGGACAAATCATCCATAAAATAAACGGGGAATCATATTTAACCGAAGCCCCACTATAAATATACATTGCGAAAACTAAAACCGATAAATAAGCACTTGTTGTTCCAAAATTGGCAACAAAATCAATATCTAAAACATAGTAATCTCTATTTTTAATCGCGGTTGTATCATTTTTATCTTTTAGGCGTAATAATTCAATATAACGTTTTAAAAATGCCAAGCTGGTAAAAAAGAATACTGAAAATAATAATAGCCAATCAGAAATTAAAATACTGGCGGCAATTCCTCCTGACAAAATCCGATGGGTAAATAATCCCGCCAACACAATCACATCTAAAATCATTTTACGTTTTAAATAAAAAGAATAGACCAGCGTCATTAATAAATACAACAAAACCATGCCTAAAAAGCCTGATGGTAGCCATATAAAACTAATCAAGCCGCTTAAAATTAACAGTGAAAAGAAAAATAGTAGACTGCGTTGAATCGGAATTTTACCCGCTGCAAAAGGACGATTACATTTAGTCGGATGTTGCCGATCTGCTTCTAAATCCATTAAATCATTGAAAATATAACCTGCTGAAGCGGTCAAACTAAACGCTAAAAAAGCTAATGCACTGGCGATTAATTTCTCGGCAATAAAAAATTCGTGCGACACAATCAATGGAACGAAAATCAACAAGTTCTTAACCCATTGATGCGCCCGCAACACTTTAAGCCATGTCATGTTGCTGATTTCAGGCGTAGGAAAAACTTGTTCTGGTGAAGGGAAATTCAGTTTTTTCAATAAAGATTGGGATGAGGTGACAATATAGGGCTTGCGTGCCGCTTGAAAAATGGGAATGTCGGATTTTGAATCACCAATATAATCAAAGCCTTTATAGCCAAAACGCTTTTCTAATTCATTGCGCTTATTAACACCTTTAAGATTGATTTTTTCATTATTGGCAATAACATCGTCAAAAATATCTAAATGTTGAGCAACCGCATTGGCGATGGTTTCATGGGCGGCTGTAGCCAGTATTAGAATGCGATCTTGTTGTTTTTGTTGTTTTAAAAATTCTAAAATTTCCGCACGATAAGGTAAAATGGCAACATTTAAACGAACACGCTGGGCAATTTGGTGTTTAAAATAGGCTTTACCCTTTAATAGCCAAAATGGCAATAAAAAACAGTAAAGTAGATTGGTGCGCAATAACAGAAAAATACTTTCCCACAAAGTATCTGTTGCAACTAAAGTATCATCTAAATCAACGCACAACGGTATATCTTGATTCAAGGTCGTCATAGGGTTTTAATCACTCGAGCGGGAATGCCGACCGCAATACTATTCGCTGGCACATCTTTTGTCACTACTGCATTTGCCCCAATCACCGCATTATCACCAATTTTCACGCCCGCTAATATGCTGACCCCGCGCCCAATCCATACATTTTCGCCAATTTCAATCGGCGCACTGTCATGACCTGAATAACGAATGGGTTGCTCAGAATTGAGGCGATGATTGGCATCACGAATGCTGCTATATTCACCAATCATGGTGCTTTTGCCAATACTAATACGCTCAAATGCAACAATATGCACCCCGCGAGACATGACGACATCATCGGCAATTTCAATTAATCCCCGCGCTTGAGTTTCCCAATACAAACCGCTCCACAAGTATAGATTTTTACCCAATTTCACTTGCGCTGTACCACCAATTTCTGGACATGACAACACCACGATACTGCTATCAATCGGTTGGTTTAATTTGACCGCTAAACGGGTATGCGCCCATAAACGGCTAAAACGGGTTGATTTTTCAGCAAGCCATGCCGCAGGTTTTAATAATTTGGTAGCAAGGGTTTTCACACTTAACTTCATACGTTGTCTTCTTTAATTGGTATCCATGGTTTGGCAGTAAATAGAGTGATGCAACCACGAATCAACCATACGACATCAGAACGAAAATGGCGGGTGCGGGCATAATGGGCTTCTGCTAAATGGTGTTCTTCTTGCGGCGCGGAATAAGGCACTTCAATTTGACTCGGGCCAATCAGTCCAATCGGTGTAATTTGTTTGTGGATTGACGATTGATTGGATGCCATTGGCGGTCTAATCCCAACGATATGAATCTGTCCCATTGCAACAGCCCATAAACGCGGTAGATAACGCAAAATAGGAATCTTGGTCGACCATTCCCAACTGGTAAAACTTTGCAACTGACATTCACCCGTGTCGCTCATTTGTTGCTGATTACCTAATAATTGTACGCGCCGAAACAAGGGCTTTGGCATGTTGAATAATGAAAATAGGAACGCAATAAGCCACAATGGCAGTGATAAGATTAACAACCCAAAACCCAGTATGCGGCTGCCCAGATTAAACAATAATTGAGTAAAATGCGCTTGATTTAAATCAGCAACCAGCAATGTATCGACTAAAGTGACTTTTGCTTCTAAATCGAGACGAATCACTTGATTACCCCATACAATCGCGTTAGTGAGTTCAACCCCTTCGCCAATATAAGTATTATTTAAAATCAAACTGTCTTTTATAATGGCATGGCGGTCAATGATCACTTCATGACCTAATACCGCGTTATCTAATTGAGTTTGTTGATGAATATTGCAATAATCGCCGACCAAAGCGTGTTGGGTTTCAGCAACTTTACTGCGTCGTCCCACCCGTAATTGCTCATTTATTTGCCGACCATTAATCACTAAATGAGTATAATCCAGTTGTGCCGCTGTAAAATTGGTATCAAAATAATTTTGTAAACTGTCCAATAGTGCAAACTGACCTTCCAGCTGAATTTGCTCTGCACCGTACAATTGCGTTTGTTTGATGCTATCCCAATTTAATAATTGACTGTTTTTACAAGCTTTTTGACTCAATAATGCGATACCTATTGACTTATTATCAATCGTTGCAACCACTTCAGGCGCGTTAAGTTGTTTTGCTTGTTCTACAAATTGATTAAGATTAACACTTTGCAACATATCCGCTCGGAGTAATAAATATTCATCTTCTTGTAAGGTATTGCCTAAACGTTTTAAAATATGAGCAGGGCTTTCATTATTGTGTGCTAATACATATTCGACGCTATGTCCCCAGCGTTCGCCACATTTAACGTGTTTTTCTACATGTTCTGCATAATAAGAAACCACTAAAATGACCTCTCGAATCTCTGTCATAATGAGACTTTCTAAGCTATATTCTATCAATGATTTTGCCGCAATGGGTAACATGGCAACACAAGTTTTATCTGTTAATGGTGCGAGTTCAGTCCCATCACGGTTGGCAAATAAGATTGCTTTCATAAATATTTCCGTATAATTCTTTAAAGTTAGAGACATTATAACTGCGATTGTGTTTTCAATAAATCACTACAAGCTATTAGAGTTGCCACGCCGCCATAATTGATAATTTATAAGTCTTGATTGATAATGATTGGTTGCTCATTATTCATTGAAAAGGCTTGTTATGGATTTTCCCCAGCGCGTTCATCAACATTTTACAGACAGTATTAAAGCTAAAACTCAAACTATGCAAGTGTTAGCCCAACCTATCGTCAAGGCGGCACAATGTATTGCGGACTGTTTAGCACAGCAACATAAGGTGTTAAGCTGTGGAAATGGCGGTTCTGCAAGTGATGCGCAACATTTTACTGCTGAGTTAGTGAATCGGTTTGAAATCGAACGCCCCAGTCTTGCCGCCATCGCGTTGACCACCAATATCTCGACTTTAACTTCAATTGCCAATGATTATGAATACAATCAAATTTTTTCCAAACAAGTACAAGGTTTAGGTCAAGCAGGTGATATTTTGTTAGCGATTAGCACCAGCGGTCATTCAGAAAATATTGTACAAGCCATTAAAATAGCACAACAAAAACAAATGATAGTGATTGCATTGACGGGACGTGATGGTGGCGAGATTGGCAAAATGTTAGGTGAAAATGATATAGAATTAAGAGTGGCTCATGACGTAACAGCGCGGATTCAGGAAGTACATATTTTAATCATTCATTGCTTATGCGATATTGTTGACCATACGCTTTATCCGCAAAATAGCTAAACCGTTGGTGATTTTATGTGGCGTAAAACGTGTTTTTTGAGTCACGACTTGATTAAGTAAAGTGTTTGTTTTTAGGACTATAAAATGAGTTTGGTTTTAAGCGAGGTTTCAATTTCAATTAAGCAAAAATCTTTGGTTCAAAATATCAATTGTCAATTAGAAACGGGGCAGTTGATTGGATTGCTGGGGACAAATGGCGCAGGCAAAACTTCTTTATTACGCGCGATGGCAGGATTAATGATTTATAGCGGCAAAATATCATTTAATCAAGCTGTTATGAAAACCTTGCATCGAGCCGATTACGCCAAACAAGTGGCTTATTTAGCACAAAAACAGCAAATTCATTGGGCTTTATCGGTTGAGCAAATTATAGGCTTGGGTCGTTTACCGCATTTATCACGTTGGCAAAGCTTATCGGCATTGGATGAAAAAATTATTGCCAGCACTATGCAACAAACTGAAACCCTTGATTTTGCATCTCGTCCCATCACGGAATTATCAGGCGGTGAACAAGCACGGGTTTTGTTGGCTAGAGCAATGGCGGTACAAGCCCCAATTTTGCTGGCTGATGAACCTGTGACCTCGTTAGACCCTTATCATCAATTACGAGTGATGGAACTATTGCAACGATATGCACAACAAGGAAATTTAGTCATTGCCGTGTTGCATGATTTCAATTTAGCGGCGCGTTTTTGCCAGCAGATTTTATTATTGCATCAAGGACAACTGATTGCCCAAGGTTCGCCACAACAGGTCTTAACTGCGGATAATCTAATGACGGTATATCAATTGTCTCAACAAGATTTGAATTATATAAAACATTGATTTATTTTAAGA
This sequence comes from Candidatus Albibeggiatoa psychrophila, assembly GCA_035829175.2. GTDB lineage: Bacteria > Pseudomonadota > Gammaproteobacteria > Beggiatoales > Beggiatoaceae > Albibeggiatoa > Albibeggiatoa psychrophila. The sequence goes on along the minus strand of JAYQWJ020000569.1, from coordinate 2,656 downwards.
ATAAGTGATTTCCGCCGTTTTCCCATTTTTCTCATTCTAGCAATTTTCGTTGAAATGCAGTCCAGACATTCTACAATGCTATACTGTTTCGCATTTTCAAATTCAACTTGCGATATTCATGGATAAATTACCAATTAAGACCAGCTTATCTGTTACGGCTGTTGCGATTTTAGCCTATTTTGCTTACACATTATGGGTCGGTTGGGAAGAGACTTTAGATGCTGTTTTTCGTTTAGGCACAATAGGTTGGATTGTTATTTTAGCCTTGTCATTGCTCAATTATGGATTACGTTTTGTGCGCTGGCAATGGTATTTAACCACAACAGACTATCAAAATTTAAGCATGATACAAAGTTTTCGCTATTATTTGATTGGTTTTGCATTCACCACCACGCCCGGTAAAGTGGGTGAAATGATACGTTCCTTGTTTTTATATTCACACAACGTTTCTTTTCCACAAAGCATTTCGATGTATTTTATTGAACGTTTATCAGATTTGCTCACCATGGTGTTGCTATCAGCTTTGATTCTGATTCAATTTACGGGTTATGCTAAATGGCTCATTCCACCGATTTTAGTTGCGACGATTATTTTAACCGTGTTGCAACGTCCCGCCTTATTGGAATATATTCAAAATCAACTGCATCGCTATTTACCTGAAAAATTAGACCAATTAGCCAGCAAAATTTTTGAATTACTCAGTCATGCCAGCCGTTTATTAACCTTTAAATTCTTATTTGGTGGTTTAGCATTAAGCTTGGTTGCTTGGGGCGCGGAAGGCATTGGTTTTTATTTGATTTTAGCTTATTTAGGCGTTGATATTAATCCGATTTTGGCAATAGGTATTTATGCCATGAGTATTGTAATTGGAGCAGCGTCGTTTATGCCCGGTGGCTTAGGTGGAACTGAAGCGGCAATGCTGATTTTCTTAGTTAATTTAGGCGTTTCACAAGAAGTGGCTTTGGCAGCGACGTTGATTTGTCGATTTGCAACATTATGGTTTGCGGTTATTTTAGGCGCATTAGCAATGATAGGTTTGGATACTCGCGCATTTACTCAAGCCCATGAAAATGAAGTTATTTAACTTTTAACTCACATTACGCAAATAAGTTATAAAAGGAATAGCACTTGATTCATTGATTTGCGCTGAATATTCCATTATCCCATCTTTGCATTAGCTTGTTAATATAATTATACTTGCCTGCTTAGTGAGATGCGTAACATAAAATGCGTTCAAAACTTTCAGTAGGAATAAACTCATGTGGAAAAAATGGCTGTTTCCAAGCGGCGTGATTATCATTGTTGTCGGCTTAGTTGTGCCTTATTGGATTGGAATTAAAGCAGAACATGAATTTTCCAATCTAAATAAAACCTTACCTATTGTAGGTCAATGGCATCCTGTGGGTGCAAATTATCAACGTGGCTGGTTTCAATCTCAAGCACAAACCACTTTTCGCCCAAAGCAGCTTAATCAACAATACGTGACGCTAAAACACGATATTCAACATAGTATTACGCCACTTCAACCAACGACAATTAAAACTACGTTACAAACAGATACGGAAACCCAAAGCTTTTTACAATATATTTTTGCGGGTCGTTCACCTTTCGTTATGAAAACAGATGTTTATTTGACAGGTGGAACAAGTTATTTACAAATTGCACCTTTTTCAATGCGTCAAGGTCAACAAGCCTTTGTTTGGCAAGGTTTGAAAGGACAAATTAATTTTGGTCTAAATGGTGAATATTTAGAAAATCAGTTTGTTATACCTGAATTCAGTCTCGAAACCCAATATGGAAAAATCGAATTACAAGGCGTAAAACTCAACGGACAAGTAAAACAAAATCAACAGCTTTATGTCGGTCAGTTGCAATTACAAGTTGAGAAAGTGTCAGCGAATGGCTCTGGTCAATTGCCTGTACAGTTAAACAAAATTCAAGTGATTGTCAATAATGATTTAATCGGCGAATATTTAGATTTTTCGGCTCATGCCCAAGCGCAAGATTTACAAGTTGGTCAACAGCGTTATCAACCCCATTATTTTGATGCTGAGATTAAACATATTCACGAGCCGACTTTAAGCCAATGGCGTAACGCACTGCAAGCTTATGATCCACAATCGGTTTCGCCCATAGATTGGAATTTTATGCAGCTCAGCTTATTAGCACAATATGGCACGGCATTGCTCAATCACCAACTAGAAATGAATGTGAATCAATTTCATGTCGAAACTCAAGTAGGAGAAATTTCAGGGCAGTTTCATTTGCAAGTTGAGGCTGATGATGCGTCAAATGCACCGAATCTTTTCAATCCTTTTGCTTTTCTAAATCGTTTGCAAGCCACCATTTCTCTATCAATACCAACGGAAATTGTAGAAACAATATTGCCAATGCAACAAAAACAATGGTTGTTAAACAATAAATTATTGATTGCAGGTCAACAGGGTTATCAAGCGAAACTTGCACTTAACAAAGGCTTTATCAATGCAAATGGAACAAGTCTGCCATTAACACAATTGATTTGGAGTCAGTAAGATTGGTCGTGATAATGCAGGAGTGCAAAACTGGTTGTTCGATAATTTCGGGAAATGGATTTTAAACCCGACGTTCCGCAGTTAACGAAATTTTTAGATTATTTTCAATATGGTTTCACAGG
>JAYQWJ020000568.1:0-4497 GCA_035829175.2 Candidatus Albibeggiatoa psychrophila | reverse complement strand
ACCCATTTATGCGCTAAAGTTACGACACCTTGTTCTACACCTTCTTGTTCTACTCGCAATGATAATGCGCTGACAATTTGGTCATATAAATGAATTGCATTCTCACAACCCAAAGAAACATGTACCGTATAATTGCCTTTGAGCAGGGTTAAATCCTGAAACTGAATTTTGACTTGTCCCTGACCACGCTCACATTGAGTCAAAACATAACCATCATTATGAGTTGAAGCGCTCGACACTAATAATCCATCTTTACGCCAAATGGCAACACCCAAAGTCGGCTTGGGCAAATTCACATCATAATTAAACTTAATATCAATCCAGAAATCAGATTGTCCCGTTTTAAGTATTAATTTATCACCTGTTTGAGCATTTGCATGACCAATAACCTGAGTAATTCGAGCAATAAATTTAGAAGCGGGCGGCTCGCTAGACACTTGTTGTGCTTGGTTTTCTACTTCTTGATTATCCGCATTTAAAAACTCAGTATACGCAGGCAACACTAACGCAGGCGCACCATCCATTTTTAACACACCTTTATCCAGCCACAATACGCGGTCGCAAATTTTCTCAACTTGATACAAAGAATGCGAACAAAATAAAATGGTTTTACCTTTTTCACGAAATTGCATAATGCGGTCAAATGATTTTCGGGCAAAACCCCCATCACCAACGGATAAAGCTTCATCAATAATCAAAATATCAGGATTGGCACAAGTGGCAATGGCAAATGCCAAACGCACAAACATACCAGAAGAATAGGTTTTGACTGGACGATCCATAAAATCAGTAATACCCGCAAATTTGACAATATCATCATATAAACTATCAATTTCGGATTTACTCAAGCCAATAATTGTACCGCTTAAATACACATTCTCACGTCCTGTCATATCGGGATGAAAACCAGAACCCAGTTCCAACAAGGCTGAGACTCTTCCAAAAGCTTGACATTGACCCTCTATATCAGGGGTTAGCGTGCCTGCAACAATTTTGAGTAAAGTGCTTTTTCCCGCGCCATTATTACCAACCAATCCAACCACTTGTCCATGTGGAATATGTAAATTAACAGGATGTAAGGCATGGAAAGTATGAGCAGTGGGTTTATGGGTAATTATTTCTTGCAGTCTGTTCCAACCGCTTTGATAGGATTTATAAGTTTTACTGACGTTACTCAGGCTAATTGCGTGGAGCATAGGATGTTTAGACCAACAAAATGAAAGTTATGGTAATCGAATCTACTGAATTTGCCAAATAATTAACCGCTTACTTAGGCTCTTATAAAAGCAAAAAACAGTAGTTATATTTATATATCGCAGAAGTGGATTATTATTTTGTAAGTCATTATCTTAGCTTTGAAAAATCTGCCTGATCTTGCGCCAACATATCTAATAATTGCTGCATATCCGCAGGTATCGGCACAGACCATTGCATCCATTCTTGCTTAGTTGGATGTTGCAAACCTAAAGTGGCGGCGTGCAAGGCTTGGCGTTTAAAATCTTTAAGCAATTGCACAAATTCCTCACTACTTTGCTTTGGTAAAATCACCCGTTTGCCATAGACAGGATCGCCCACAATCGGGTATTTAATATAGGCTAAATGGACACGGATTTGATGAGTACGACCTGTTTCCAGTTTGACATTCAAGTGAGTATGCGCCCGATAACGGGTTTTAACACGATAATGTGTAATCGCTGGTTTGCCATTATTAGTAACAGCCATTCGAGTCCGCAACGTAGGATGACGACCAATCGGCTCATCGACCATGCCACCCGAAATCATCACGCCGTTAGCAATAGTTTGGTATTCCCGCAAAAACTCACGGGCTTGTAATTGCTCAGTTAAATGCGTATGCGCCGCAACCGAACGTGCAACCACCAATATGCCGCTGGTATCTTTATCCAAACGATGAATAATCCCCGCGCGTGGAATCCTGTCCAATTCAGGTGCATGATTTAACAAGGCATTAACCAATGTACCATCTTCATTGCCCGCTCCGGGATGTACCACCAAACCCGCAGGCTTATTAATAATCAGAATATCTTCATCTTCATAACAAATATCAAGTGGAATATCCTGCGCCTCCCAAGTCACGGTTTGAGGCATATCCGCCTGAATTTCAATTTGCTCACCGCCTTGCACCTTATCTTTGCTACGGATTTGCTCATTATTGACTAAAACGTGCCCTTGCTTAATCCATTGCTGCAAACGGGCGCGCGAATAGTCTGGAAATAGTTCAGCCAATGCTTTATCTAAACGATAGCCTGCCATTGTCAACGGAATTTCTGTGCTAAAATGTGTTGTCGTCATTGTTCTCTAAACGTTATAAAAATTATGAAAAAGTTACTCTTGATTGCAATTTGTTTGCTCAGTTTAGCCAGTTGCAGCTCGTTACGCGATACGGAAAATAAGACTGCTGATTGGACTGCACAACAAATCTACGCCGAAGCTCGAAATTTTTTAAATGAAAGCGATTTTGATTCAGCCATTCGCTATTATGAACTGTTAGAAGCGCGTTATCCATTAGGACGTTATGCACAACAGGCACAATTAGACATGATTTACGCTTATTATAAGTATGGTGAGTCTGAATCTGCTATTGCGGTTGCTGACCGTTTTATCAAGTTTTATCCACGTCATCCAAATATTGATTATGCTTATTATCTCAAAGGCTTAGTCCATTTTGAAATGAATTCAGGTTTGGTTGACCGTATCGTAAAACTGGATAAATCTCAGCGTGATGCGTCAGCGGCAAAGGCCTCATTTGAGAACTTTTCTGAATTGGTTGAGCGTTTCCCAAATAGTAAATATAGTGCGGATTCGCGGTTACGAATGGTGTATTTATACAATAATTTAGCAAAACATGAATTACATGTCGCTGAATATTATATCAAACGTGGGGCATTTTTAGCAGCCGCTAATCGTGCAAAAACCGTTGTAGAAGGTTATCCCAATGCGCCAAATATGCCAGAAGCCTTGGCTATGATGGCGAAAGCGTATAAAATTTTAGATTTACATCCTTTATATGAAGATGCGCTGCGGGTTTTGAAAGCCAACTATCCTGATTATGCTGGCGTTCAAAGTATTGAAAAGCTTATCGTAAATTAATTATTGAGGGCTGCTAGTCTTTAAAAAAGATTAACAGCCCTGATTTCTACTCCATGTCAAAATCTTTAGCCTCACAACTCACTCATTTCCTAGATTCACTCCCCGCGACACAAAACATTTGGATTGCCTACAGTGGCGGCGTTGATTCTCACGTATTGCTGCATCTTTTAGCGCGACAAGCTCCAAGCACAACTTTACATGCGATTCATATTCATCATGGTTTACAAACTCAAGCCAATGATTGGGCGCAACATTGTTCGCAAGTTTGTCAGCAATTACAGATTGATTTTCATTTAATTCGTGTGCAGATTGATATTGATTCAGGGCAAAGTATTGAGGCTTTAGCGCGTGAAGCCCGTTATCAAGCGATTCAACAATTAATTTCTGATAATGATGTGGTTTTGACTGCTCAACATGCGGATGACCAAGTGGAAACTGTTTTGTTGCAATTATTTCGCGGCGCAGGTGTGGCGGGATTGGCGGCAATGCCTCGTTTAATCCAATTTGGACAAGCTTGGTTAGGGCGACCGTTTTTAACTTGTTCGAGACAACAGATTTTAGAATATGCCCAAACGCATCAATTACAATGGGTTGAAGATAGAAGTAATCAAAATACTCGTTTTGAGCGCAATTTTTTACGGCACGAAATTATCCCCAAACTCTCACAACGTTGGGCGCAGCTCGCACCGACTTTAGGACGGGTGGCACAACATCAAGCAGAAGCAAATCAATTATTACAAGAATTGGCAGAGCAAGATTTGCAAACCTGTTTGACTTCTCAGCAAGGTTTAAATATTGAAGCTTTACAAGTTTTATCTGAAGCTCGACAGCGCAATATAATTCGTTATTGGTTGAAATTAAAAGGCTTTATTATGCCATCGACCTTGCATTTACAGCAAATATTAACCGAATGTATTAATGCCAAACCTGATGCGCAACCGCTGATTAAATGGGCAAATGTGGAGATAAGACGCTATCAAAATGTGTTATTTTCAATGTCGGCGTTACCAAAAACAGCGCAAGAAAAAGTCTTTATTTGGAAGCCAGAACAGGTTTTAAATTTACCTTTGGGACAACTTAAGGCTATTTCAGTCGAGAATAAGGGTTTATTAATACAAGATGAGATACAAGTGAGGTTTCGCCAAGGTGGTGAACAGTTATATTTGCGTGGACATTCGCGTAGTGTGAAAAAGTTATTGCAGCAATCACAAATCCCGCCATGGTTGCGTCCGTTTATGCCATTGATTTATATTGATGAACAATTGGTTGCGATTGCAAATTTAGCTGTTGATGAACGCTTTCAGGCGAGAGATGGACAACAAGGTTGGGTATTTGAGTGGGATGTTTATTATTAGCTGTTTTAGTTTAAATTTGAGAGAATGCAGATAG
>JAYQWJ020000567.1:0-2519 GCA_035829175.2 Candidatus Albibeggiatoa psychrophila | reverse complement strand
CTGCTTTAAGCTGCTGTCCACAAGTTGAAGCATAAAAAGCCTCTTTTACACCTATAGATAAATCATCACAATTGCCAACATGCGCCCCAACAGAACCGTTATTGCTATAAGCTTCACGCAAAGTAAATTGAACGTCATCAACAATTGACACTGGATTATCCAAAGTCCAAGTAAACCGTGTATGTATCAATTCTTCTGTATTTTCCGAACCATTAACAGGTAATAGTAAAGTTGGTCTTTGTGCAACACCTAAAGATTCAGACTGCGTTTTGAAAAAAGCAACCTGATTAATTGGATCAAGTCCATTATTAAAATGTAAGGCAACTGACCACTTATACCATTGTCCTGCTTTAAGCTGCTGTCCACAAGTTGAAGCATAAAAAGCCTCTTTTACACCTATGGATAAATCATCACAATTGCCAACATGCGCACCAACAGAACCGTTATTGCCAGAAGCTTCACGCAAAGTAAATTGAACGTCATCAACAATTGACACTGGATTGTTCAAATTCCAAGTAAAGCGCGTATACTGCAACTCCTCTATACTTTCTGAGCCATTAACAGGTAATAGTAAAGTTGGTCTTTGTGCAACACCTAAAGATTCAGACTGCGTTTTGAAAAAAGCAACCTGATTAATTGGATCAAGTCCATTATTAAAATGTAAGGCAACTGACCACTTATACCATTGTCCTGCTTTAAGCTGCTGTCCACAAGTTGAAGCATAAAAAGCCTCTTTTACACCTATGGATAAATCATCACAATTGCCAACATGCGCACCAACAGAACCGTTATTGCCAGAAGCTTCACGCAAAGTAAATTGAACGTCATCAACAATTGACACTGGATTGTTCAAATTCCAAGTAAAGCGCGTATACTGCAACTCCTCTATACTTTCTGAGCCATTAACGGGTAATAATAAAGTGGGTCTTTGTGCAGCATCTAAAGATTCAGTTTTAAAGAAACCAACAAAACCTTCATCTTTTGAACCGTTATTAAAACTCAACGATACTGCCCATTTATACCATTGGTCTGGTTTCAGGTTATCTCCACATTGACCTAAAGAATAATTACTATGAACCCCAATAGATTTACCGTTGCTACCAGAACAAGAACCGACATAATCGCCTGTTGAGCCACCATAAGCCGTTGCTTCACGTAAAGTAAAACGGACATCATCAATAATATTTTCACTATTCTTCAAATACCATCCAAAATCAACATCTGAAATTGGATTATTTGCTGACCCATCGCTAGGAAAACGTAAACTGGGTGCAGACATGCGAGGTGGCTCAACAGGTGTACCACCTGAACCTAAAATAATGTCATCCATCAATACAGCATAATTTTCATAAATTTGCATAAACCTACTGTATGAAGCATCTTGTCCAGTATTGTCTACTGTGTAAGTATCGTAGGCTTCACGGAAAGATAAACCTTGTCCTCTAAACTTATCAAACTGATAAGTCAAACTTGTAAGTTGTGCTAAGAAGCTTTTATATTTGGGATCGCCACTAGGATTTGAATTAGGAATGCCATAGCCTGTTGCCCTATTCAATGTATGTTGAGAAGCCGTTTGTGATATAAGGCTTTGTTCTTGCTGAATTTTAGCGAGTAACAAAACTGGATTAATATTATTTTCTTTGGCTGAGTAATAAATAATTTCAGCAGGCGACATATCGAAAACGCCGTTAAATAATATAGGTAAATTCCAATCACTAATTTCACTATAAAAATTGTTTTCGTCTAAATCGTAAATACTACCCAAATTTTTATTTTTCAGGTCTCCGCCAAAATACTCTAAAAATGTTTGAATATTGGCTATAGAAATACCTTTAAAATCATTGTACATGTCACCTATACTACTTTCATTGCTATTGCTATTATTTAAATAATTGGTAATTGTCGTAACTGGATTAAGTGTCAAATTAGAATCACAAGCAGCTTTAACATGTTTTCCTTGTCTCGTTTCTAAGTGAACATGTTCTGCACCGGGAAAAGCAGCGTCCCCCTGAATCCCCAAAATATTCCCGACTTTAACTGTTGTATTTTCTGTAACTAATGTTGTACGAGTATGTAAGTAAAGAACCGTAATATCATTTGCACTATCATATACCGCAACTGTGCCAACCCTATCAGTACCTATAGCAATGACTTGACCTGGTGCAACAGCATAATAATTTCTATCAGCTGTAGCAGCTCCAGCAACATCTTTTGTTTGCATATCAATGCCCGTATGCCCTCCTATATAACCACAAGCATTATCAGCAATACTACCAGGATTATTTTTCCAAGGATTGTAAGAATAGTTTGCTCCTGAACTAGAGTCTATTTTATCTATAGGGATATTGAACAAAGCCGCCGCAATTTTTTGTTCATTTGTATAAGCAAATCCGCTAATAGGTAATAGTAACAACTGAAATAACAAGCCAACGAAAACAACATTTCGCCAACTTCCCGACTTAAACCGCCCAACATAGTGAGCACACAAATTCAAAACAGTCATAAATAACTTCCTCATT
>JAYQWJ020000566.1:0-5616 GCA_035829175.2 Candidatus Albibeggiatoa psychrophila | reverse complement strand
AATGCGAATCCTAATCATAAAAACTTCCTCACTTGGCGATGTGATTCATACCTTGCCAGCCTTAAGTGATATGGCAAAACACTATCAAACACTGCATTGCGATTGGGTTGTGGAAGAAGCCTTTAGTGAAATTCCTGCTTGGCATCCTGCTGTTACTCGTGTCATTCCTGTTGCAATCCGTCGTTGGCGCAAAAATCCATGGCAAATGTGGCAAAATAAAGAATGGCAACAATGTAAACAAGCAATAAAACAAGAAAGATATGACTATATCATTGATGCACAAGGTTTATTAAAAAGTGCAATACTGACTTCACAAGCCCAAGGAATTCGTTGTGGTTTAGATGGAGATTCCGCTCGTGAACCGATTGCAAGCTGGTTTTATCACAAAAAAATCAATGTTTCCAAATCCCAACATGCTGTGATGCGTACTCGTTTACTATTTGCCAGTTTGCTCAATTATGAATTACCTACTGCTGAACCTCATTATGGCATTAAAAATAGCTTTAAAACTGAAACCCAATCGCACGTCATCTTTTTGCATGGCACAACGTGGAAAACCAAACATTGGTATGATGAAAACTGGATTGAACTAGCAAAATTGGTGGCTAATCGTGGTTATCAAGTGCGTTTGCCATGGGGTAATGAAATAGAAAAACAACGGGCTGAAAAAATGGCCGCCAGCCATCACAATATCCATATTATTGAAAAGGGTAATTTACAACAACTTGCCTATGAATTAGCTCAAGCCAAAGCCGTTGTCGGTGTTGATACAGGATTAGCCCATTTAGCCGCAGCCTTAGATATTCCCAGCGTCACACTTTACGGCGCAACCAAGGCGGGATTAACAGGTACAATGGGACGACAACAAGTCCATTTGAATGCCCAATTTCCATGTGCACCGTGTTTGAAAAAACAATGTTCGTATAAGACCGCACCTCAACCACCTTGCTATCAAGACTTATCAGTCGAACGGGTTTGGCGAAGTTTAAAAGATTTATTGTAGTTAGACTTCACATTGCCTATACTTACGTCTTTTGATGTCTTGCTACTGATAGAGAAATTTTGATGGAACAGTTTGTAGAATTTGTAGGAAATCATCCGCTTTTATTTGTATCTTTTGCGGGTGTATTAGGTTTATTGGTTTGGAATATTGTTGGTGATTCAATCCAAGGCATTAATAACATTCGACCGCAAGAAGCTACCCTCAAAATTAACCATGATGATGCCATTGTGCTTGATGTGCGCGAAGATAACGAGTTTGTGGAAGGTCATATTCTCGATGCAATGCACATTCCTTTGGGAGCATTATCTGCTAAAATAAAGAACTTAGAAAAATACCGTCAACACCCGATTATCATCAGTTGCCGTAGTGGAAATCGTTCTAGTCGTGCTTGTCATATTTTGAAAAAGAATGAGTTTGAACAGATTTTTAATTTGAAAGGTGGCATTACTGCTTGGGAAACTTCGGGTTTACCATTGACCAAGGGTCGTAAATAATTTAAACACAAGGGGAAAAATTGTGGCAGAAGCAAATGCACAAGGACAGCAAGGCGAACAGTTTGATATTCAAAAGATTTATCTAAAAGATTGCTCGTTTGAAGTGCCTAAAGGACCTAGTATATTTTTAAGTCAAGATAAACAGCCTAGCCCAAAATATGAAGTGGCTTATGAATCTCAAGAAATACAGACAGGCATGTACGAAGTTGTGCTTAATGTGACAGTGACGGTGATGATTGGGGAACAAACTGCCTTTTTAGTAGAAGTTAAGCAAGCGGGTGTATTTACTTTATCCAATATGCCTAAAGATAAATTAGCTTATATGATAAATGGTATTTGCCCTAATGTGTTATTCCCTTACGCTCGTGAAACAGTTTCTGAGTTGATTACACGCGGTGGCTTCACGCCTCTTTACTTGCCATTAATGAATTTTGAAGGCATGTACGTGCAAAAATTGCAACAAGAAGGTAAGTTAAAAGCACCTGAAAATACGCAATCCCCAGCTGCACCGTAAAAATGTCTGTAGATTCACCTATTCTCGTGTTAGGCGCAGGCTCTTGGGGTACTGCGCTGGCATTGGTGTTAGCTCGCAATGGGCATCCGATTTGGCTTTGGAGTCATGCTCCAGCCCATGTGGCGCAAATGCGTGCCGAACAGCAAAATAGTCAATTCTTACCAAATTATTCTTTTCCTGAAAATATCCAGATTGTTGATGATTTAGCCTACGTTGCGAAAACTCAACAGATTTTGATTGTTGTGCCCAGCCATGCGTTTCATGCCACTTTAAGCCTTATCAAACCTTATTTACAGCCAGCCACGCATTTATGTTGGGCAACTAAAGGCTTTGAATATAAAACAGGTTTATTGCTGCATGAGGTTGCACATAATGTATTAGGACAACAAGCTTTTTCGGTATTATCAGGGCCTTCATTTGCGAAAGAAGTGGCTCAACAACTGCCCACAGCGGTGACGATTGCCTCAGATATTCAAGATAATGCCCAGTTTTGGGTTAATGCGTTTCATGATCCTTATTTTCGACCTTATCTCAGTGCGGATTTAATTGGAGTACAGATTGGCGGCGCAGTGAAAAATGTGATGGCGATTGCGGCAGGAATTGCGGATGGCTTAGGGTTTGGCGCGAATACACGGGCTGCCTTGATTACACGCGGTTTGGCGGAAATGTTGCGTTTAGGTCTTGCGATGGGTGGTCAAGCTGAGACATTTATGGGTTTGGCGGGAATGGGCGATTTGGTGCTGACTTGTACTGATAATCAGTCACGTAATCGACGTTTTGGTTTTGCTTTGGCGCAAGCTGAAAAAAGTCATGATGAAATTTTAACTGAGATTGGTCAAGTGGTTGAAGGGATTCATGCCGCGCGTGAAGTACAGCATTTAGCCCAAAAATATCAAGTTGAAATGCCAATTGTCGACCATGTACAGCAGGTATTAACCCAACAAATGACACCGAAACAAGCCGTACAATCTTTGTTATCTCGTGAAGTGAAAACCGAATAAGCCCTTTTCTCGATTTTAATAATATTGAGGTCGAGAAATTAATAATACTGTACAGGAGTGCAAAACTGGTTTTGCAAGTGACCCTTTTAAGATAAAGCAACACTATATTTTATTTCTGCTCAACATCATTAAAACATATCTTCAGTATTAATGATCACATTCATTTGTAATGGCACGTTATCTATTGAGCAATGCTTAATAGCCCAATCCCAAAATATTTGTAAATTCTCATGGATTAAATCTGCGGGCGGCGACTGTCCGAGCATAGTTAACGCTTGGTACAATAAAGGTAAAATAGGCTGATTATCAATTGTTGGAGCGTGATTTTGTTTGCTGAGTTTTAAACCATCAGCATTAACCATCACAGGCAAATGAGTGTAATTAGGCTGCGGAAAACCTAATAATTGCTGTAAATATAATTGTCGCGTAGTCGTATCCAGCAAATCACAACCGCGTACCACATCTGTGACACCTTGCGCCGCATCATCAACAACAACCGCTAATTGATAAGCAAACAAACCATCTTTACGTTTGACAATAAAATCACCAATCTCCGTTAACATATTTTGGCTAATATCACCTTGTATATTATCGGAAAATTGCAATGTAGGTGTATTTACTTTGACACGTAACGCATAAGGCTGATTTGGGATAGTGGTGTTTTGCCTGCAATAAGCATCATACACTTTGCCTTTCAAACGTTGACGAGTACAAGTACAAGGATAGATGAGTTGCAGAGAAATGAGCGTGTCGAGCGCATCTTGGTAAGCTAATTGGCGTTGGCTTTGATACATAATATCGCCATCCCAATCCATACCAAAACGATGGAGCACACTTAAAATTGCCTTGTCTGCACCTTTGATAATCCGTGGCGTGTCCAAATCTTCAATGCGCACTAACCAACGACCATCTTGCTGCCTAGCATGTAGATAACTGCCTACTGCCGTGACTAATGAGCCAAAATGTAGCGAGCCCGTAGGTGACGGGGCAAATCTTCCGATGTACAATTTAAAAATAGGGCTTAAGTGATATTAGGCTATTTGTTTCTCACGAATCTCATCTAAGGTTTTACAATCGATACACTTGGTTGCAGTTGGACGCGCTTCCAAACGACGTAAGCCAATCTCAACCCCACATGCTTCACAATAACCATATTCACCGAGACTAATTTGATGAAAAGCTTCGTCGATTTTCTTAATCAATTTACGTTCACGGTCACGAGTGCGAAGTTCTAAAGCAAATTCTTCTTCTTGGCTGGCACGGTCATTCGGGTCAGGGAAGTTTGACGCATCATCTTTCATGTGATTCACAGTGCGTTTGACTTCGTCTACAAGTTCTTGTTTCCAAGCTAACAATATTTGACTAAAATGCTCAAGTTGTTTATCACTCATATACTCTTCATTTGACGCAGGTTGATACGGTTTAATATCAGTATAGGATTGACTGACTTGGTTTGTTTTTTCTGCTGCAACAGACATGAGTATTCTCCTTCATAAAAAATAAGCTGCACACCTATACCAAAAAAGAAAATTATTTGCAAGCAAGTATTATGCGCATTCCTTAAAAAAGCTTAATATGTTACTCAATTTTAAATTATCAAGTTCTTATGTAAGATTAATTCAAGCACTAATTTGCTACCGAAATAAGCCAACATGAGAATGAAAAAACCTAATAAATGCCACCGAATCACTATCCGCCCACGCCATCCATATTGCCAATGTCCCCACAGTAAAGTTGCAAATAACAACCATGCAGCAATAGATAAGATGGTTTTATGCACTAAATGCTGAGCAAAAATATCTTGTAGAAACACAAAGCCACTGATTAAGCTGAGTGTTAAAAATAACAAGCCTAAGCCAATCATTTGAAACAATAAACTTTCCATCAGTTGTAGCGGTGGCAATTGACGCATCACAAAGCCGAGTCGTTTGTTACGGAGTTGATAATCTTGCACGGCTAAAAAAATGGCTTGTAATGCAGAAATAGTTAGCACACTGTACGCCAAAATTGAATAAAAGATGTGAATTTGTACCCCAAAAGGGATATTTTTCACTAAAATGCCTTGTGATTGAAAATGCAACTCTAATCCAATCGAGATAGCAGCCAATGGAAATAGGACTGAAATCAGATTTTCTATCGGTTTTGAGGTGAGTGTGAGCATCAGCAGCAATGCAATAACCCATGATACGAGTGAGACGGCATTGAAAAAGCCTAAATTAAGTCCTTCTGGCATCACTATGGTTTGGCGTAATACCAGTGCGTGCAAGATAATGGCGACAAGGCTTAGTATTAATATGGCTTGACGGCGCAAGGTATTGGTGTGTGGCAAAAATAAGCCTAATGATGTTGTCAGCAAATAAGCTAGTATGGCTGAGAAGCCTAAAATATGGTTGCTCACTGTATTTTATCCTGAAAGCTGAAAACCAGCAAAGCTTACAAAATTACCCTTGTTTTGGCAAAACTGCAATAGATTTAGCTGCGTTGTTGCACATTTCGTCCTGTATTGATGTTTGAGCCTGAGATTGTGCCATAGTTTTGAATTGTGACCGCATTGAGTTTAGTTGATTGTGTCGATTCAATGCCATCTAACAATTGTTTTACTGA
>JAYQWJ020000565.1:0-3987 GCA_035829175.2 Candidatus Albibeggiatoa psychrophila | reverse complement strand
ACATACACTACCAAGCTGAGCTTGGTAGCGAGCTATTCTATGATAAGTGTCTAAAAACTATTTATTGAAAACAGCTTACCCATTGGTTTTGGCGAAATAGAGAGTGCGCATCGTTATGTGATTCAGGAGCGAATAAAATTAATTACCGAGTATTTGAAAGTTATAGGCTGAAAAATCTAAATCTTTGAAATTACATTGAAAACAATCTAAAAATTTTGTTAATTGCGGAACATTGGTTGTATTACAGGCAATTTGACAATTCTCCAAAATATCAATGCTATGAATGGTTTTTATAAAACATAATTATTTCAATGAGTTACAAATACGGGTATTATTTTATAAGTTGTTGATTTTATTATATGCTTTAAAAAAAGTGGCTGAATTATTGAGTGATATAAATCAAAATTAAAACTAAAAATCGTTAAATGCCAGAAAAAATGTGTGTGTTGACTTGATGCGGTTTTATTTTATACTACTCCTGTAGTCTAAAATTATGAAATCAATTTAAATTAAAAAATATTTAATCCCGTTAATATTAGGACAGCAAGGGTTTGCAATCCTGTTTATGAACAAAGATTAACTGTATTTTATTAGTGAAAATCTAATTATGAATGAAAATTAATGACGAAACCCATTTTGATTTTTTAAAAAAGAGGCAATTTAATATGCGCAAAGATATTACTAGATATAAGTTTTCCGATGAGATTAAGAAGGAACTAAAATCTTTGCTAGTTTTAGATAATTGGCATTGTTGGTTAGCATTTATTGAAGATTTACTTGTAGTCAGCATTGCCGTTTTTATTACACTTTACTTTTCTTGGTATTTTTATCCTCTTGCAATTTTAATAATTGGTTCTCGTCAAAGGGCTTTGGCGACGGTGTTACATGAGTCTGCACATGGTGCAATTGCAAAAAATTCAACCCTTAATTACATTATGGGCACTTATTTATCAGGTTATTTAATTTTTCAAACCATGGCTTCCTATCAAAAATCCCACGTACATGAACATCATGCTCATTTTGGCGATCCTGAAAGAGACCCAGATTATAAGTATGCCTTAAGTGAAGGCTTGTATGAGAAAAATACCATTTCTAACTTCCGTAAAAAATATATATTCTCACCTTTATTATTAACCAAAGTGCCTAGTTATTTGCAATCATTGTTAATACGACGTTTGTTTGAAGAAAAAAAACGATCTGAGCTATTTATGATGTTGTTATTTTGGGGCGTTATTTTGGCTGCTAGCGTTTATGCTGGTGTAAGTGGATACCTACTTTTATTTTGGATTGTGCCGTATTTAACAACATTTCAAATCATTGGTTGGTTTATTGAATTGAGTGAACACTATCCATTGATGGGTAATAATACCAATTTATATATGAGCCGCAATCGACATAGTCATCCAGTTGAACAGTTTTTCACAGGTATGCACAATGAAAATTACCATTTAATTCATCATTTATTCCCAACGATTCCATTTTGGAATTTGCCTAAAGCCCATCAAATATTGATGCGAGATGAAAGCTATGCAAAACATGATAAAGAGACGGGTGGAATTATTTGGTCAGATAACACAAATCCCAGTATTTTAGCTTATGCGCAAAATCAATGTAAAGAAGCCATCACGCCTTAATATTTAAAACGAGAGGTTAAACACAAAAAAGAAAGTGATTAGCCTCTATTTTTAATAATAATTTTTTTACTGATTGCAACAATTTCATCCACATTCTCCACTCATAAAGCCTATATCAACATGTCTCAGCATTTCCCTGATTCTGCGTTGTCGCCTGAAATTTATTCTCGTTTAGCGGCCTTTGAACAGCAAATTCAGCAAGCATCACAGCATTATGCTGGTTATCCCGATAATTTAAATTATGATTACAGTGCATTAAGCAAATTTTTCAAATATTCGATTATCAATGCAGGCGACCCTTTCGTTCAGACAGATTGGTCATTGAATTCTAAAGATTTTGAGCGTGAAGCCGTTGAGTGGTTTGCAAAATTATATGAATTAAATCCTTGCTGGGGTTATGTGACTAGCGGCGGTACTGAGGGGAATTTTCATGGCATTTTTGTCGGACGTGAACATTGTCCTGATGGCATTTTATATTTTTCCGAAGAAAGTCATTATTCAATTCCCAAAGCCGCTTATATGATGAAAATACCATTTGTTATCATTCCAAGCTTGTCTAACGGTGAAATGGATTACGCGGTATTTGCACAAAAATTAGCCCAAAATGCCGATAAACCCGCTATTGTGAATCTTAATATTGGTACAACGATGGATGGAGCAATTGATGATATAGATCGTGTGTGCCACTTGTTGGAACAGCATCCTAATGAATTTTATATACATTGTGATGCGGCTTTGGGTGGCATGTTACTGCCTTTTCTCGATAATGCGCCTAAGTTAAGTTTTCAGAAATACCCTATTAATAGTTTAGCTGTCAGTGGTAATAAATTTATTGGCGCACCGATTCCGCATGGTGTTGTACTAGGTCATCCAGAGAACAGTCATAAAGTCAGTAGACAAGTTGATTATATCGGCTGTCAAGATTCTACTATTCTTGGCGTGCGCAATGGTTTGGGGGCATTGTGTTTATGGTATGCGATTCAAACCCGTCCATTAGCTGCTGAGGCAAAGGCTTGTATACAACGTGCGCAATATCTACAACAAGCATTACAACAACTGGGTCTCGAAACCCAATTAAATCCATTTTCAAATACAGTGGTTTTTCCACAGCCCGCCAAGTCCATATGTCAAAAATGGCAATTAGCATTGAAAGAAGGTCGTGCGCATATTGTCGTGATGCAGCATTTGGATGAACAAAAAATCGAACAATTTCTTGATGATATTCGTCAAGTTTAAATTTACTCATAGGAGTCACCATGCCAACAATTGCACCTGCACTTTTAGAATATTGGTTACGTGAATATTATTTTGATGCACAATATGACCTCAGCAGCAGTGGGGTGGAAGATTTTTCTGTTGCAGAACTTAAGCAATTGATAGGATTAGATTTAAGCGCATTTGATAATTTAGTTTTTCATGACAGTCCCGCGTTAGGTAGTGAGCCATTACGCCATGCAATTGCGGATTATTATAAAGGTTCTGCACAAAACGTGATGGTTGGCAACGGTTCAAGTGAGGTTATCTTTTTATTGATGAATGCGTTGCTTAAAGCAGGCGATGAGATTGTTGTCGTTGAGCCTTGTTATCCCGCATTACGTCAAATTGCGGCTTCAATTGGTTGTAAAGTGAAGGATTGGCATTTACGTTTTGAGGATAATTTTGAGCCAGATTTGAATGCCTTAGCTGATTTATTGACAGATAAAACCCGTATGTTAGTGATTAATTTTCCGCACAATCCCACGGGTGCGTCATTAACTCATCAGCAACAAAAAGAATTGGTTGAGCTTGTTTCTAAAACGGATGCGTATTTAGTTTGGGATGCAGTATTTATTGATATTAATTATGTTGAGCCGCTACAAGATTTTCATCTGTTATATGAGAAAACAATTTCGCTGGGCACATTGTCTAAAGCTTATGGTTTACCGGGGACTCGAGTGGGTTGGGCATTTGCGCCAGATGATGTGTTATTAAAATGCGTGCATTGGCGTGATTATATTACGATTTGTCTTTCTCCATTGATTGAAGGGATTGCAACGCATGTGATGCAAAATGCAGAAATCTTGATTAATTTGCGGCAGCAACAGGCAAGAACCAATTTTTCAATATTAAGTGCTTGGATGGACGCGCATCAAGATGATATTCAATGGATTGCGCCAAAAGGGGGTGTGAGTAGTTTTCCACGTTTTACTCAAGTGAATGATATTGAGACTTTTTGTCGTTCCATTATGGCACAGGAAAATGTTTTATTAGCACCGGGCACTTGTTTTGGTCATCAACAACATGTGCGTTTAGGTTTTGGTGCAGCAACGGACAAATTGCAGGCAGGCTTAGCACGCTTATCTCATTTCTTGCA
>JAYQWJ020000564.1:0-7316 GCA_035829175.2 Candidatus Albibeggiatoa psychrophila | reverse complement strand
TTGCTTGTGCAAAATTAATTTTTCACTCCTGCGTACTTGAGTTAATGATTCAAGTAATGCTCGTTACCAAATTCTATTTGGTAATGCCTGTCCCTCAAGCTCTGCTTGGACGAATAAATGCTCGTTACCAAATTCTATTTGGTAATGCCTGTCCCCCAAGCTCTGCTTGGACGAATAAAATCAACACAAAACACGAATAGGAATTAAACCTGCTGTTTGACACAAATAATCCTTAGCACTTGAATAACGCCAATACTCAGCTTGCTCCACATAGCCACGTTTCACAGGATTATTATGAATATAATTTAAACGTTGCTCAAACAACCCCGTTGATGACAACTCTTTTGGGTGCGAACCTTCTTGCCATAATTGATAGCGACTGTCTTTTTTATCTTTACGCTTATAAAAAGCAAGATGTCTTAATATGGTGATTGCCTGTTTTTCTTCTAACAAATCAATAATACGCCTTGCGGTATAGCCTTTAAACTGCTGAATACGCTTACTATGCTGGCTAGACGTTGAAATAAAATGCAAATGATTTTCTAAGATAACATAAGCATGAAGTTGAAAATCTGTATTTTCTTGTAACCATACAAAACTATCTAATAAAATTTGTACAGAATCCGTGCGAGTAAATACGGCTTGCCAACCAACCACAGTGCAAGTATGAAAATAAGGATATTGTTCATTGAGAATTTTATAACGGCTGCGTCCCATCTTGGTTTTCTTCATATTTCTTCAAGCAGAGCTTGATGGACAGGCATTACCAAGTATAACTTGGTAACGAGCTTATAAATTAATACTATTCGCGCATTCAAGTGCACTATCTAATAACTCTTTACATTCTGTCCATTTATTAATATCACTGGGAGCAGGAAAATATTCAACAACAGAATTTATTGCGAATTCAGCCCATTTTTTCTGGATTTCCTTGTTCATTATCTATTTTCTCGTGATACTGTTCTAAACAGTCTTCATAGTTTTCTTTGATTATTTCTATATTGGGATGCTGTCCATCTAGTACGTTGATAAAGATATTTAACACCTTCTTATATAGAGGTAAAGCTTTTTCATACTGTCCTTGTTCTTGGTGAATTAATGCAAGATTCCCAATAATGGTCAAATAATCAGGATTTTGCTTACCTAAGGTTGATTCATATATACCTATAGCTTCTTGATATAATTCTTGAGCTTTTTGTTGTTCTCCTTGAACCTCATATAACGAGGCAAGGTTGCTTAAATTACTTGCATACTCTGGATGTTGCTTTCCTAGCGTCTGTGCATAAATACTTAAGGCTGTTTGGCAAAAGGATAGAGCTTTTTTATATTCTTCTCTGCATTGATACAATGCAGCAATATTAGAAAGAACAAGTGCATATTCAGGATGTTGTTCATGCAGTATATTTTTCGTAATTTCCAATGTTTCCTCTAATAGAGGCAAGGCTTTTTCATATTCCTCATTGGACAGATAAAGTACGGCAAGATTATTTAAATTATTGGCATGTTCAATACTTTGTTTTCCTAATGTTTGTTCATCTATTTTTAAGACCTTTTTATGTAAATCCGAAGCCTCTTTATAATTTCCTTTAGACTGATGTAATAAAGCCATATTACTTAATATTGTTGCATAATCTATATGTTGTTTTCCTTCGTTTTCCTCAACAAGACTTAAAGCTTCTTGAAAGCAATTTAAAGCTATATCATATTCTCCTTTTTCGTTGTAAATTAAACCTATATTGTTAAGAGTTTGTCCATAATGAAGGCTTTTTTTACCTGCTACTATTCCTGTCAGTTGTAAAGCCTCCTTGTATAAGCTTAAAGCTTTTTCATAATTCCCTTGAGAGTCATATACAGAAGCAATGTTATTAATTGTACTCGCATAGTCAGAATGACTTTCACCTACAAGATATCTATCAATTTCTAAACTTCTCTCAAATAAAATAAGCGCGTTAGCATTATCTGCCTGTTTATGTAGATATAGTGCCGTTAGAGTAAGTAATATTGATGATGAAGTGGTCTTTATTTGATATATTTCAGTTTGTTCAATACATTCGAGTGCACAACCCAATAACTCTTTACATTCTAACCAATTATTACCATCAGTTATATTTGGAAAATAATCAGCAACTGAATTTGTTGCTTTTTCAGCCCATTTCTTTTGAGTTTCCTCATTCATTGTCTATTTTCTCATGATATTCTTTTAAACAAGCATTATAGTTTATTTCAACCTTTTCAATAATTGGATGTTTTTTATTAAACACTCTATTTAAGATACTTAAAGCTTGCTCGTATAAATGGAAAGCTTTATTGTATTGCCCCTGCTCCTTATAAAGTTCAGCAAAACTACTACGGTTAAACGCATAATATTGAGTTTCTTTACCAATTCCGTCTTCCATGATTTTGGATGCTTGTTCAAGTAAAGGCAAAGCCTGACTATATTTATATTGTTCTCTATATAATTCAGCGAGGTTATTTAGAGTAACAGCATAGTTCCAGTGTTTTTCTTGTCTTATTTTTAGGATATCAATTGCTTGCTTATATAAAGATTCAGCATCATCATATTTACCTGACTCTTTATATAATTCGGCAATATTATTAAGAGTCATAGCATAAGAAGGGTGTTGCTTATCCCCTAATTGATTTTTGATATTTAATACTTGTTGATGCAATGATATGGATTTTTCATACTGCTTATCAATTTTATATAATTCAGCAATATTATTTAAAGTAATGGCATAATGATAGCTGAGCTTGCCACATACTTTTTCAAGTTCAAAAATATCAAGTGCTTGCTCAAAGAAAGATAATGCTTGAGTATATTCCCCCATTTTTTGTAATATTTCAGCAAGACTGTTTAAACTAATAGCATAATAAAGGTTCTCTTTGCCAAGCTTTTGTCCAACTATTACTAATGACTCCTGACATAGTTTAAAAGCCTGCTTATGTTTACCTTCCAAACTATATATTCCTGCCAAATTATTAAGGCTTTGGGCATAATCAAGACTTTGTTTACCTAATACCTGTTCTCGTATTTTCAGAGAATGTTGAAGTAGTGGCTCTACCTGTGCAAGCTCACCCAACTCCTTTAAATAGAAGGCAGTTTGATTTAATAAAGAAGCTGCTATTTCCGTACAAACATCATAAAAACTAATACTTTTTACACATTTTAATGCACAGCCTAATAATTCTTCGCATACAAGCCAATTTTTAATTGTATCAGGATTTGGTAGGTGGGCTTCAACTGAGTTTATTGCTTTTTCAGCCCATTTCCTTTGAGTTTCTTCATTCATTGTCTATTTTCTCATGATATTCTTGTAGGCAAGTAGCATAATTATTTCGTATTTTTTTTGTATATGAATGCTCTTTTCCTAATA
This sequence comes from Candidatus Albibeggiatoa psychrophila, assembly GCA_035829175.2. Classification (GTDB taxonomy): domain Bacteria; phylum Pseudomonadota; class Gammaproteobacteria; order Beggiatoales; family Beggiatoaceae; genus Albibeggiatoa; species Albibeggiatoa psychrophila. The sequence continues at coordinate 3,942 of JAYQWJ020000564.1, read as the reverse complement.
TATTGATAAAAATATTCAAAGATTCTTGATATAAAGGTAAGGCTTCCTGCTGATTTCCTAAATCATGATACAATAAAGCTATACTATTCAGTGTGCTTGCGTAATCAATATGGTTTTTACCAAAAATAGATTCTTTAACTATCAAAGCTTGTTTATAAAAATTAAGTGCTTTTTCATATTCGCCTTTTTCTCGATATAATTTTGCCACATTATGTAAGCTCTGGGCATAACTAGGATGTTGTTTTCCTGAAACTTGTTCTCGAATTTGAAGTACTTCTTGGAATAAAGAGAAAGCATATTCGATATCTCCCAAAGCTTGATGTATATGCGCAATACTATTTAAGTTTGTAGCATAACGATGATGCGATTTTCCCACTATTTGTTTTGTAATATTTAATGATTCTTCTAATAAAGGCAGTGCTTGTTGATAATAGCCTTGATGTCGATGCAATTCAGCAAGCCCATAGAGGCTTTGAGCATAGTGAGAATGAAACTTTCCAAAAACTTTCTGGTTTATTTCGAGGGATTTCTGAGAAAAGAATAATGCTTTTTCATAGTTATCTTGAATTCGATATATATCAGCAAGGTAATGATAACAAGCAGCATAATCAGTATGTAATGTTTTACCTAATATTCGCTCGTAAATGTTTAATGCTTGATATAGCAAATATTTAGCCTTGTCATACTGCCCTTGAGATTTATATAGTAAAGCAAGACTGTGCAATACAGTTGCATAATCAGGATGAAATTTCCCAAATATTTTTTCGCTAATTGCTAATGCTTCATTAAACAATGATAGTGCTTCTTTGTATTTTCCCTGTTCTTGATAAGAACAAGCAAGATTATGCAAATTTTTTCCATATTCAGAATGATACTCACCTAAAACTCTTTTATTAATAGATAACGCTTTTTGTAGTAATGGTATAGATTTTTCGTAATCCCCCAAAAAATAATATACTTCAGAAAGGTTATTAAGGCTTTGAGCATAGCTAAGGTGTTCTGTATTGAAAATTTGTTTGCGTATTTCTAAAGTTTCTTGATGCAATTTTAAAGCATTATCATAATCATTTTGGGTATAGTGTAAGCAGGCAAGATTATTAAGGTTTATCGCGTAATCAGGATGTAGTTCACCCAAATTTTTTTTATTGATGGCAAGTGCTTCTTGGCATAAAGATAACGCTTTTTTATACTTTCCTACATCCTCATATATTACGCTGAGATTATTCAAGCTTTGAGCATAATCAAGGTGTTGCTTTCCTACTGTCTCTTTTCTTATGTCAAGGATTTGTTTGTGTAAAGATAGGGCATCTTGATATTGTCCTTGTACACGGTAGAGTTCTGCAATATTATTTAAACTATTAGCATAGTCAGGATGTTGCTCTCCAAAGATTTTCTTTCGGATATCTAATGATGTTGAATATAAATTTGAGGCTAGTGCATAGTTAGATTTTTTAATTTGTAAATATAAGGCAGTTTGATTTAATAGGTGTGCAGCAATCTCTGTATCTATATGATATAAAGCAATACTTTCTTTACATTCCAAAGCGCAACCTAGTAATTCTTCGCATATTTTCCAGTTATCAGTATTTTGAGGATCAGGAAAATCTTCTTTTACTGCATTAATTGCCTTTTCAGCCCATTTCCTTTGAATTTCCTCATTCATCGCAAACCTCTTTAACTACAGCTTGTACGACTCGATGTACCGTTAATAAATTACGTTCTGGAATACGTTTTACCAATGAGTAATCATTTAACGTCATCATGGCTTTGTCTAGTAACAAGGGATTTTCTTCGCTTAAAGCATTTAATAAACGAGTTGGAATACCATCAGGATGTAAAAATGCACACATGCGTAATACTTCACCTGCCAATGGATCACGCTTTTCAACTTTTTCTAATGCCATTTGAAAGGTGACATAAACAGAACGAGGATATTGCCCTTTTGCTTCAAACTGCAACATTTGAGGCGTATAGCCTGTATAACGCTCAAGATAGTCTTGTAAACCTATTTTTGCTTGTTCAATATACGCACCCGCATGGTCTAATGCTAATGGCAACCCACCAAGTTCAACAGAAATATCTTGAGCCATTTGCCAATCTTTATCACCAAGCTTTTTGGAAACTAATTTAATATCATTATCAGAAAGTTGTACAATCCGAGCGCGTTTAACCAAAAGTAAACCACCTGTTATCTCTTCTAAACAATCAATTTCAATTGGCTCGGCAACATTACCAACTGCTTGAGTGCGAGTTGTGAATAAACGTCGCCCACGACTGATATTTGGAATTAATTCATCTGCGGCTTGTAAATCCTGTTTGGTTTCAGCATTATCAATAATAATCAACCAATTATCATGTGTATTGAGCCAATTTTGCACAATAGCAATGTTATCTTCTTGCTTCTCCATACGCGGAAGCCCTAACACTTCAGTCAAATTAGCAAAGTGTGTATATAAAGTTTCTTTACTCTCACCCAATACCCATAAAATAGCACTATATTCATGCTGATAACGATAAGCATATTCTGAAACAGTTTGTGTTTTTCCTACACCACCGATACCATTTAAAGCAACTGAATACAAAGCAACTGAATGATCTTGCTGTAATAAATGATGTAGTTTTTCTAAAATATCCGCTCGACCTGTAAAAAAGCGATTTCGAGGTTGATGTTTTTCTAAATTACTAATAACACTATCGGTTGGTGGTTTTTCTTTTGGCTTTTCAAATAGAAGCTTGTCAGACTCTTCTAGCTGTTTATCCCAGTGTTCAATACTCTGTTTATTTAAAGATTCCAACTCTTGCCAATGCAAAAATAATTTATCAAACCGTCCAGCTAATCCCGTATTCATCATTTTATCAGGACTATAAATTTCAAGTGCAATTCCCACAGCACATTGCATTTCTGGGTGATAAACAACACCACCACTTTGTCCTTTTCCTAACATGGCATTATTAAGAAATTTATGAGGATATTTAGTAGGAAAGCCCCTAATTTCACCAGACGCTATAACACTTTCTTCATTTGGATAAGCAACAGATTGAATCTTAGAACTTTTATGCTTTTCACTAATAACACCTAAAGGAACATAATCAGTTACTTTTTTTATATCAACAAGCTTTAAAACCGCAATATCAATATTTCTACTAGGGAATGAATACTCATGGATAAGCATGACACGCATTGTTCCATAAACATCGTTTTTAACATAAATATCATCTTCATCAGCCAAATCACCGATACAATGATATGCTGTCAATAAATAATCTGGCGAAATAAAAAAACCCGTGCCACTAAAACGCTGACCAAGCAAAACTTTAACTGTTGCTCGTTCCAATAAATTTTTAACAACTTGCTCTTTATCCATTAACTGCATCCTTCACAAACATTGTCTAAAAAGTGTGTTGTGACAATTAATGTCATTGCAACCGCTAGCTGTTTTGTGGCTAATAATGGGGATAAAATCTTTTCATCAACAAGAGCCATAATTAAATCTTGAAGCAAGCCTGATTCTCCACGTATCTGTTGCCACCACTCACAAGCACTTTTACCGTTACTAAGTCTCTTTTCACACAATGCTTTTTGAAAAAAATCTTTATTGTGTTGATATAATTGTTGCCACCAACGAATGACCATCTCTTTTAATTCTTCAAAAGAGGGAAATACAGCAATAGGTTCTAAATCAGAATCTTGGCTTACTTGGGTTTGTTGATACCAATCCTGAAGTAATTGAGTTTCATCATGCAAATAAATATCAACTAATTGGGCTTGTGTTGTCATAACATTCTCTCAAAATAACAAAACATAAATACTCAGGATATTATTAAGCAACCCAGCTCAAAAGCCAAGTTACTTAATTAAATTTTAAATCCCCTTAATCTTCTCAAGCTGAGCATCTAACTGCTGTAAAGCACTGGCAAAATCGGCAACGCGTTGTTTTTCAA
>JAYQWJ020000563.1:0-4988 GCA_035829175.2 Candidatus Albibeggiatoa psychrophila | reverse complement strand
TTTAGCCTCGGATGAAGTCAGAGATGTAGAAGTGCATTCCAGCCCTGTCATTTTAGAGGGTGTGACTTATTTATATTCCATCATTCACGATATTACGGAATGGCGTAAAACCGAACAAACCCTACAATATACACAAGATAGACTGCTCGAAACTCAAAGAATTGGGCGGATTGGTTATTGGGAATTAGATTTATCAACAGGTGATATGTATTGGGGCCTGCAAACTTATCAGATTTTCGGCTTGGCAGAAGAAATTAATCCGCATGAAACCAATATGCTCAAATATCCCATTTCACCTAAGCATTATGAATATATTCGGCGGATTGCAGAACGTGCGATTCGAGAACCACAAAAGAAAGAAGGGATTGGTTATCATGTTCATTGCCCCGATGGAAAACTGCGTTATATTCAAGCCAATTGGTATATTGTGTATGGCGAGAATTCACAAAAATTTGTTGGCACAGTGCAAGACGTTACCGAGCTACGTCAGACCCAACTCGCCCTAAAAGAAAGTGAATTACGTTTTAGCAATGTGTTTGATAATAGTGGTGCTGGGATTGCGTTGTTGAATAATACAGGACAATTTAAATTAACCAATCCTGCCTTATGCCACATTTTAGGCTATACAGAAAATGAGCTAAAATCTAAAACCATATTAGATGTCACCCATATTGATGATATTGATGCGACCGATCAATGTTTGCAACAACTGATTACAGGACAAATTCAGCATTTCCAACTTGAAAAACGCTATATCCATCAGCAAGGTCGTGAAGTTTGGGTGGTTGCCAGTGCGTCGATTGTCAGAGATGAATTGAACAAACCGTTATATCTAATTGCACAAATGCAGGATATTACCAAGCTTAAAGAGACTGAAATTTGCAAGGCCAATTTAGCCCAAATCACTAATAGCTTACTGAAATTGCCTTTAATCTTATATCGCTTAGATAAAAATGGCATCTTTATCGAATCCCAAGGACAAGGTTTAGAAGCCCTGAACTTAAAGCCAAATCAATTAGTGGGGCAAAATATTTTAGATATTTATCCACAAAGTAAGTCTTATTTTCAGAAAGTATTAGCGGGTGAAAATCAGCGTTATACCGATATTTTTGAGCATAATGGACAGTTGTGCGGCTTGGAAAATCTATTAATTTTGGATCAAGCCAGTAATGGACACAGTGTGCTGGGGATTGCGGTCAATATTAGTGAACAGGTTCGCGCTGAAAGGCAGTTACGTGACAGTGAAAAACGCTTAAAAGAAATCACCACTTGGCAGGAAGCCGTATTAAATAACAATATGGCAGGAATTTTAATTGTCTCGCCTGAACGCATTATACATGAAATGAATATGGCAGCACTGTCACTATTAGGCTATCAACGCCATGAGATTATTGGAAAATCTGCTGGCATCTTACATATTTCGCAACAGCATTACAGCCAATTTGGACAATATTATCAGCAAGCTCGATTGACTGAAATTAAAGATATTGAATATCAATTTAAACATAAAAATGGTCAAGTGATTTGGCTTTATATGAGCGGTCGTTTATTAGAACAAACCGATTTAGAACAAGGTGTTATCTGGTCATTTATTGATATTACGCAACGTAAACAAATTGAACAAGCTTTGCGTCAAAGTGAGCAACGGTTTGATTTGGCAGTACAAGGTGCGAAAGAAGGCATTTGGGATTGGGATATAGTGTCAGATGCGGAATATTATTCGCCCCGATTTAAGCAAATTTTAGGCTATAAAACCTACGAAATGCCCCATCACGTAGATGAATGGCGCAAGCATTTGCATCCTGATGATTATGATTGGGTGTTGGCGCAAATTGATGCCTATTTGAATCATGAATTGCCTGTCTACGAGCTAACTTACCGCATGAAGCATAAAGATGGGCATTATGTCTGGGTATTGGATAGAGGAATGGCGGTGTGGGATCAGGATGGAGATGCAACACGCATGGTGGGCACTTACACTGATTTAACCGAGCAAAAACAAGCAGAAGTGACATTGCAAGAAAGTGAGTCCCGTTTTAAAGCGATTTTTAATAACGCAACCGTGGGGATTAGTTTAGTTGATTTAGAAGGTCGCTACATCCAAACCAATGATAGATTTTTGAAAATGCTGGATTATTCACCCAATGATATTGCTAATAAAACCTTTCTCGATCTAACCCATCCCGATGATGTGACAGCCAGTAATCAATATTTTGAACAAGTTCTCAGCCGTGAATTGAGCAGCTATCGAGTTGAAAAACGTTTTATGCGTGGTGATGGTCAAGTTTTTTGGGCTGATTTATGGGCATCGGCGATTGAGCATGATGGCGAGCTGGTTGCTTTTTTGGGCATCATTGTGGACTTAAATGAACGTAAAATAGCTGAAGCAGAATTGCAACAAGCCAAAGAACTCGCTGAAATGGCTAATTATGCCAAAACCACCTTTTTAGCCAATATGAGTCACGAATTGCGCACGCCACTTAATGCTATTTTAGGCTATACGCAAATTTTTCGGCAAGATAAAAACATGCCTAGCGATTACCAAAATGGCATCAATATCATTCATCGCAATGCAGAATATTTACTGACGCTTATCAATGACATCTTAGATTTATCCAAAATTGAAGCGGGTAAACTTGAACTTTATGTGACGGATTTTAATTTAAGCGTTTTAATTCAAGATATTAACGAAATATTTAGAATGCGAGCAATCGATAAAAATTTATACTATCACTATGAAGCCTTGACTGAATTACCTTATATTGTACATGGTGATGAAAAACGTTTACGACAAATATTGATTAATTTACTGGGCAATGCGCTGAAATTTACCAGTGAAAGTGGCAATGTTTGTCTGCGTGTGGCTTATGCTGACAATAATATTCACTGCCTAATTGAAGACACGGGGATTGGGATTGAAAAACAAGATATTGAAAAGATTTTTGAACCATTTCAACAAGCAGGCACCTATTATTATCGGCTAAAAGGCACGGGTTTGGGTTTGTCCATTACCAGTAAATTAATCAAAATGATGCACGGCACGTTGAAAGCCAGCAGTGAATTAGGCAAAGGCAGTGTGTTTTCTGTGAGTTTACCTTTACCCGCCGCCACTCAAAAATCTCACAATCCAGCGATTCAACACCATCGTGAAATCATTGGATTTAAAGGAGAAACGCCTGTTATTATGGTTGTAGATGACAAATTAGAAAACCGTTTAGTTCTTGCTAAAATGTTATCTTTACTCGGCTTTAAGACCTTGGAAGCTGAAAATGGGCAACAGGCAATCCAAATGAGTTTGGCACATCAACCTGTATTGATTTTTATGGATTTAGTCATGCCGGGTATTGACGGCTACAGCGCGTTGGAACAAATTCAACAACACAAACTGTCTATGCCTGTGATCGCCGTTTCTGCCAGCACCTTTGTACAAGATATGCAAAAAACCACACAAGCGGGCTTTGTTGAATTTTTGTCCAAGCCTCTCAATCATAAGCTGTTATTAGATTGCCTACAACGGCATTTAAATTTAGATTGGATTTATAAAAATCAAGCGCAAGATACTGCTTCTAACAATACGCAATTTGATATTAGCCATTGTGGTTTATCCAGCGAACAAATCCAAAACTTATACAATTTTGCTAATATGGGCGATGTGCAGGGGATTTTAGATTATCTTGACACATTCAGCTCTGACAAACTGATACAATCTAACTTAAATAAAATTCGCCGTCTGGCAGAAGAAATTGAATGCGAAAAAATTTGTGAGTTATTACAACAATCTTAAGGTGTAAACCATGTCTGGGCACAATGATGAAACGACGTTATTATTAATCGATGATACGCCAGATAATATCAAAATATTGATGCGTTTTTTGAATAACAAGGGATTTCGGGTTTTAGCAACCAAAGATGGCAAAAGTGGTTTACAGAAAGCTCGTCAAGCACAGCCTGATTTAATTTTGCTTGATATTATGATGCCTGAAATGGATGGTTTTGAGGTTTGTCAACGTTTAAAAGCCGATGCGGAAACCCAGCATATTCCTATCATTTTTATTACCGCATTAGAAAGCAGCTCAGAAAAAGTAAAAGGTTTATCCTTAGGTGCTGTGGATTACATTACTAAACCATTGAATCAACAAGAAGTTTTAGCCCGCATTAACACCCATCTCAAAATTGACCGTCTCAATAAAGCCTTAAAAATAGAAATACAGCAACGCAAACAAGCCCAAACTGCATTATGTGATTTGAATGATTGTTTATTGCAAAGATCAGAAGAATTGCACCTCCGTAGTGAGGAATTACAAAAACGCAACATGGAATTGGATGCTTTTGCGCATACGGTTGCCCATGATTTAAAAAATCCGCTCACAGGCATTATTGGTTTAAGCGAGATGCTGTGCCTAAATGCCAAGCAAGGCAATGAAATCACAGAAAAAATGTATAACCGCTTTAAAATGATTCATCAATCGGGTGAAAATTTAGCTAATATTATTCAAGGCTTATTGTTATTGGCAGGTGTTTCACGTCAGCAAGAAATGCAGTTTGAAACCGTTGATATGCAAAAGCTGGTTTCGCAAGTCATTCATAATCGCTTGTCATATATCATTGAACAGTCACAGACTCAAATCGAAATTCAAACTGAGCTGCCTGCAATTTGGGGTTTTGGCACTTGGATTGAGGAAATTTGGCTGAACTATATTTCTAATGCAATTAAGTATGGTGGTCAGCCGCCACAGTTAAAAATTGGTGCTGATATATTGCCCGATGCACAAGTACGATTTTGGGTTAAAGATAATGGCAGTGGCATGACTGAAGAAGAACAAGCGCGTTTATTCACCCCATTCACTCGTTTGCATCAGAAGCGGGTTGAAGGACATGGTTTAGGGCTTTCGATTGTAAAACAAATTGTAGAAAAATTAGACGGTCAAGCAGGTGTGGAAAGTCAGCAAGGCGAGGGAAGTTTATTTTATTTTGTATTGAAAAAAGGT
>JAYQWJ020000562.1:0-10596 GCA_035829175.2 Candidatus Albibeggiatoa psychrophila | reverse complement strand
TAACACACTATTTACGATCTTCATTAATAGGAAGATTTCTAAACCAACATTATTTATGTGAAAATATGGTATTCATTATAGGTTATCCTGTAGTCCAAGAAAGTCATTGTGAGATAGCATTGTGTCTTCAATAGTTCAGGCTAAAGCTGAAGCGCAGAAATTAATTAAGCGATATAACAAGCTGCAAGCAGAAGCAAAAGGTGCGGACAGTAGCGAAGAGGCTGCGCACAAAGCGACTGAAGCAGAAAAACTTGTTTCGCAAATTAGCGCATTACAAACAGCCATTACCAAATTACAAGCAAGAGATAGAGAGCAAAGCAGTAAAGAAGCACGTAAACCTGCCACGCAAAAAAAAGTTGCCCCTAGAAAGAAACCCCCATCTACAACAGCAACAACAACCGCTGACAATGTGCTTGTCGCTTCTGAAGAAGATTTACGCCGTGCTGAAGCCGAAAAAATTGAGCTTGAATCCAGAATCGGTCGCATTGAAGCGGCTCAACGTAAAACTCGTGAGCAAATTGACCAATTAGCCAGAGCCAAACGTGAGCTAGCACGCTTAAAAAACCAAGCTGAAAAATCGGCTCAAGAGCGTAGAGATAGCGATGAAAAATTACAGCAAGAGCTAGCGCGTCGAATTAAGCAAAAAGAAGACGAACATTTACGCCTGAAAAACGAATTGGATTCTGCTCGCGCCCAAGCACAAAAAGATGCTGAGTTACTTCGCTTACAACGTGACAGTGCCCGCGCGATGATGGAACGTCAGCAGCAATTAGAGCGGGACAAATCATTCAGTAATATACGTCGTTCAAGTGTTGGTGGCCTCGTGAGCATTTTGCTTGGCGCAGGTTTAACATTATTACTTGTCGCCGTCATTGCCGTCATTGCATTGACAACGCCTATTTTCGATAGTTTTCTAGGTGATTTAAAACAAGCTCCCGTCGTCCAACAAACACCCGTGCAGCCGTATCCAAATCAGGTTCAAGCACAGCCTAAATTAACCAAACCAAAACAATTACCCAAACCGCGTGTGAGACCAATTGCGGTTTTTCGGGATAATTTAAAACGAGGTGGTCTTGCTCCTACGATGCTAACATTACCTAAAGGTAGTTTTTTACTTGGGGCTAAAAACTCTTTGCCGTATCAAGATGAACGACCTCAAACAGAAGTGAGTTTGCAAAGTTTTTCTATCAGTCGTTATGAAATCACATTTGACGAATACGACGCATTTGCGACCAATACTAATCGTAAATTACCCAGTGATAAAGGTTGGGGACGGGGTAAACACCCTGTGATTAATATCAGTTGGCATGATGCTATGGATTATACCAAATGGCTTACGGAGCAAACAGGTAAACCCTATCGTCTACCTAGTGAACGTGAATGGGAATATGCTGCTGCCGCTGGGGTGAATACCGCTTATTGGTGGGGTGGTGATGTAGGACGTAATAAAGCGAATTGTGCTGTTTGTGGTAGTCAATGGGATGCAAAGCAAACTGCGCCAGTGGGTAGTTTTCCAAATAATGACTTTGGTTTACATGACACCATTGGTAATGTTATGGAATGGACTACAACTTGTTTTCGACCTAGTTACAGAGGTGCGCCATCACATGGACAAATATGGGACGGTGGAGATTGTTCACGACGGATTGTACGCGGCAGCTCTTACCGTACTTATGAAAACAGTTTACGCATGACTAAACGCCATAATTACAGCCCAAGAACCCGTATGGATACCTTAGGCTTTCGAGTGGTACGCTTGGCAGATTAAGCTATTTGGAGTGCCGATTTGTGTTTTTTTGATATGAAATACATGAGTCGGTAGCGGGTTTGGCAACAGGCGATGTTGATTTAAATGCAGGTTTGCAAAGTTTACATTGCCTTATCCTACAATATAACTACCTGTTCCTACTGCAATTAATAAATTATCATCGTTATGCAATTCCATGCGCGTCACGGATACTTTTCTCCCACTACGAAGCACTTGCGCTGTCGCAATAAAATATTTCCCACGCCCCGGACGTAGATAATCAATTCGCATATCAATCGTGCCTGCTTTATCAATCCCTTGCATTCGCTCAGCTTCTGTCAATTGTTGCTTAGTGCTAAACGCATTGGCAATTGCAATCATCCCGCCTGCGACATCTAATACTGAGGCTATCACCCCGCCATGCAAAATACCATGTACAAAGTTTCCAATGAGTTCTTCTCGCATATCAATTCGGAGTCGAACTTCTTGTAAATGTAAACTTTCGATTTTAATGCCCAATAGTTTATTAAATGGCATTTTTTCTTCAAACGCGCCTAATAAGCGATTCAGCAATTGGTCTAATTCTTGTGCGTTGATTTGATTTGAAGGGATCATTGTTATTGTTATAGTAACGGTTGCGGTTGTGGATCTAATGGGCGAGTAAAGCCTGCAAGTGTTGCCAAAGTCGTATAATCTAAAATAGTTAATTGATGATGCGCGAGTTTAATTAAACCTTCTTCACGCAAACAACGCAAAGTTCGATTCACATGTACTAAGGTCAAGCCGATGGTATCTGCAATATCTTCTTGGGTCATCGGAAATGGAATCGTATTATCTTGGTATTCTACTTGAGTCGAGAGACGATGATATAAATCTAAGAAAAGATATGCCATCCGTTCTTTAGCATTTTTACGTCCGATATTGACTAAATATTCATGGCTTAGACTCATGTCTCGTGCAGTAATCCACGCAATTTGTGAAGCCAATTCTGGATGTTGCTCAAACATTTGTAAAATACTTTGGCGCGGAAAAACACAGAAATTACATTCGGTAAGGGTTTGTGCGGAGTGATTGATAGGACTATTTAAATCGGCTTGAAAGCTGAGAAAATCACCGGGTAAGGCATAGCGCAAAATTTGGCGGCTGCCATTATTTAAGGTTTTATACAGCATGACCCAACCAGAAAATAAGGTATAGGTATTAGTGTGTTCTTCGCCTTGTTTGTATAGAAAAGCTTTGGCAGGTAAGGTGACTTGCTCGGTACGATAGGTTTCGATCGCGTCTATCAGTTCACTAGGAAGCTGCTTAAAAATGTTCAATTGTCGTACGGGGCAAACTGAACAAGAGACTAGTGTGGTTGTTTTTCTCATGGATTTAGAACAAACGGCTTTAACTTAAGTTAATAATGCCATTGTAAATGTATTTGAGACTTTTTTGAAGGAATAATGAAAGTTAATTTTAGAAGTGGATATTGATCGTTATAAAACACCTTAATTTTCAAGACTATCACTCATTATAGACTGGTGACTCTGACAATTTAATATAGACACTCATTACTTTTTTTCTTAACTAAACAGCCTTGATATGCCGTGTTGTGTTGTTAATCAGGACTGCCAGTCTTAAACTTACAAAAGAAAACTGACAATCCTCATACCCAACTATATAAAAAACCTTACGATGTACTACGAGAGGCTTTTTTACGTTCATGCTCTTTCAAATAACGTTTACGAATCCGAATCATTTTAGGAGTCACTTCGACTAATTCATCATCATCGATAAACTCTAAGGCTTGTTCCAAACTCATCTTAATCGGTGGGGTTAATATTAAGTTTTCATCCGTACCCGCAGCCCGAATATTGGTTAATTGTTTCGCTTTCAATGGATTAACCACTAAATCATTATCGCGCGAATGGATACCAATCACCATGCCTTCGTAGATTTCTTCGCCATGACCAATAAATAAACGTCCACGACCTTGCAAGTTAAATAAGGCATACGCCAAACTCTTACCCGCGCCATTAGAAATCAATACACCGTTAATCCGTTGTCCAATCGTACCTTCTTTCATCGGCGCATAACGTTCAAATGAGTGATAAAGCAAACCTGTACCTGATGTAATGGTCATGAATTCAGTACGGAAACCAATTAAACCGCGTGAAGGAATCACAAAATCAACCCGCATCCGACCTTTGCCATCAGGCTGCATATTGGTCATTTCAGCTTTACGTTCGCCCAATTTCTCCATCACCGCACCTTGGCTTTGCTCTTCCACATCAACGGTTAAGGTTTCAAAAGGCTCGTGCATTACCCCGTCAATTTCTTTTATAATCACTTGCGGACGTGACACACCCAACTCGTAACCTTCACGGCGCATATTTTCAATCAAAATACCTAAATGCAATTCGCCACGACCTGCGACTTCAAATTTATCAGGGTCTTGAGTTTCTTCAACCCGCAATGCCACGTTATGCAACAATTCACGTTCTAAACGCGCTTTAATTTGGCGCGACGTGAGATATTTACCTTCTTTACCCGAAAATGGAGAATTATTAACTTGGAACGTCATGCTGACCGTAGGTTCATCCACCATTAATGCAGGTAATGGATTAATATGATTTGGGTCACACAAAGTATCTGAAATATTTAAAGTATCGATACCCGTAAATGCGACAATATCACCCGCTGTCGCAGTTTCAACTTCAACACGTTTCAAACCATGGAAACCCAAAATTTGCAAAATACGACCTTGACGCTTATTGCCCTTTACATCGACAATTGCAACAGGCGTATTGGTTTTAACCCGACCACTACTAATCCGACCAATACCAATGACACCGACATAACTAGAATAATCTAAAGCACTGACCTGTAACGCAAAAGGTTCTTCTGGATCAACATCAGGAATCGGTACATGTTCGACAATCATTGCAAACAAGGATTCCATATCACCCTCACGCACAGAACTATCGTGACTGGCATAACCTCTTAATGCTGAAGCATAAATAATAGGGAAATCAAGCTGACCGTCATCTGCGCCAAGGTTATCAAATAATTCAAAGGTTTGGTCAACAACCCAGTCAGGACGTGCGCCATCACGGTCAATTTTATTCACAACCACAATCGGACGTAAGCCACGTTTTAAGGCTTTTTCAGTCACAAATCGAGTTTGAGGCATAGGGCCATCAACCGCATCAACCAATAATAAAACCGAATCCACCATAGATAAAACCCGTTCTACTTCACCACCAAAGTCGGCGTGTCCCGGTGTATCTACGATGTTAATACGATAGCCATTCCATTTAAGCGCGGTGTTTTTAGCTAGAATGGTGATGCCTCGCTCCTTTTCTAAATCATTGGAGTCCATCACCCGATCCATTTCCTCAGCTCGGTCTCCTAATGTGCCCGATTGCTTTAACAATTGGTCAACTAAGGTCGTCTTACCATGGTCGACGTGGGCAATAATGGCAATATTGCGTAATTTTGTAATCACCGCATTTTCTCACTTCAAAAAAATATGCGTATTATACTGATTTTTGATGTTTAATTTTGTTTTTTATTCACGAGTTGATGATTGAGAAGGATATAAAGTGGCGGGAAATTCTGCTTTATTTGAGTATCAAAAATAGGCGAAATTGATAAAAACTTTAAATTTTTTTGTAGTGACTTGATATTCCTTAACATATTAATTGGGTGACGGAGACCATTTTGTTACAGTGCAACATTTATTAGCCTCAAAAATATTTTTTATGTTTATAGAATTAGATTTCTTCAATCAAATAAAAGATTTAATTAAAAAGTCTTGTATCTTATTTTAGCGGCGTAATCAATGGTAATGATAAGACAAAAGTGCTGCCTTGTTTAATTTGGCTCTCAACCTCTAATGTACCGCCCAACATTTTCGCTAAACGATGGCTAATTGCCAAACTCAAGCCAACTCCTTCATAACGGCGTGTAAATGACATATCACCTTGAACAAAGGGTTTAAATAAACTTTCGATTTGGTTTTCTGTCATGCCAATTCCATTGTCAATCACTTTAAAAATCACGCGCTCTTCTAAATAATTCACTTGTAAACAGATTTTGCCATTTTCGGTGAATTTAGTCGCATTACTCAACAAAGTTAATAAAATTTGATGTAACTTTGCTTTATCCGTTTGTAAAGTGCCCAATGTTTGTGAATTGACGATTTGCAGCTCAAATTGATTATAAGTTTCTTCCACCAAAGGTTGCATCATTGCAACAATGTCATCTAATAAGCTTTGAAGCTCAAATTGCGCAAGACACAATAACATCTGTCCTGTATCCAATTTGGAGAAATCCAATACTTCATTAATCATTTTGAGTAAACGATAACTCGATTGTTGAATTTTATGCAAATCATCAATACAGTCCTCTTGTTTTAACTCGATTACCGTATCTTCTATCATTTCGCTATAACCCAAAATCGCATTTAACGGCGTGCGCAACTCATGACTCATATTGGCAATAAATTGGCTTTTAGCAAGGTCAGCCGCTTCTGCATCTTGGCGAGCTTGTTCTGCTATCTCTAACATTTTTAAGGTTTTTTTATTGGCTTCTTTCAAATCCATATAAAGCTGCAAATTTTCTAAAGCACTGCTGCATTGTTGCACCATAATTTGAATTAAATCTAAATCCGCCTGACTTAAGTGACTTGCATTCTCTAAATACACAAAACCGATTTGTTTTCCTGTCACTGTCAAAGGGATAAGCAATGCATTTTTAGGCAGAATTTGATAAGGACTTTGACCTGAAATCCATTCCAAACACATTTGACGAATCGCATCAACTTCTTCAGTTTCTTGCTGTGGGGCAAAACGTCCTGTGCCTGATTGTACCACCGCCTGATTTTCATGCGCGGAAGTTGTAATCACTAAACCACTGTTGACACTGTAAATTAAACTGTTTTCACCTAAATTACACAAGCCAATTAACTGACTAAGCACACCGTTAAAAAATTGGGTAAGCGATTGGACATGATGGAATTTTGGCACGGCTTCTAAAATTTTACGCAACGCTTGGCGATTGGCATCTAAAGTCAGTAAGTCTCGATAGGCTTTCAAAGTCACGCGCATGGTTAAATACAATTTATCTGCTCGCAATTCAGTTTTACTTTTATAATCATCAATATCGTATTGTTCAATCACGGTTTTTTCAGGTGCCATACCGGGTTGCCCTGTGCGCACAATAAGACGAATAAAGTTATATTTCAGTTCGTTACGAATGTAATTAATCAATTTTAAGCCCGCATCATCGGTTTCCATCACAATATCAATTAGTGCAACGGAAATATCCTTTTCACGCTTTAAAATATCTTGCGCCTCAAGTCCTGATGTTGCTTGAAAAATTTGCAATGTTCGTCCTGAAAATTCAAATTCTTTAAGGCTTAATTTAGTCATGGTATGAACATCGTGCTCATCATCAACAATGAGGATTTTCCAAGGAGGGAGTTGTGGTTTTTGCTCTGGCGGTTTTTTTTTTGCAATTTTTACTACCGAATCACTGCCATCTTTTGTCTTTTTTACTAGTTTCATAACAATCTCCTTTGTACTGTGAGTAATTGTCATTTAGGCGGAATGTCTTTAATTGACATCTCATTATTATTAATACGTCTGGGTATTTTAGAAATACATGAAAAACAAAGTATTATAAAAAGTATCCGAACCACTTATTACTTGCAGTTATTATATTACAATACTTCAAATCATTTGTGAAAATTTCCATTATCTAAAATTTATAACCATTTAAAATAGTAAGTTATTCTTGACTTTCAGAGGTGGCTTTGAAATGTGTTGAAAAAATAGTTATAAAAATACCCGAATTATTGATATTACAGAGTAAAAATAAGCTATTCCATCGATAATTCAACAGGATAAGCAATATTAAACTTAATGCCTTGCCCTATTTGACTTGCGCAGTTAATCGTTCCTTTCAATTGATTTGTCACTAAGTTATAACAGATATAACCGCCTAAACCGCTGCCACCGTGCGAACGATGAGTTGTAAAAAATGGTTCAAATAATTTCTCGATATTTTCAGGCTCAATACCAACGCCATCATCTTGATATTGAAAAAGCAATTCCTTGTCTTGCAGTTGAACTTCTATTTTAATAAAACCTGCCTGTTTACCTTCATCAAAACCATGAATCAAGCTATTTATCAATAAATTAGTTAAAAGCTGTTCCAATGCCCCCGGTAAACTTACCACTGTTAAACTCGCGGGACAATCCAGTTGAATCTGAATTTCTGTGTTTTTAAAACGACCATTCAGCGTATTAATCGTGTCTTGAATCACTTCATGCACATCAAAATAACGCTTTTCCCCAGAAGTCTGATCAACGGCGGTGCGCTTAAAGCTGTTGACTAAATTGCCCGCACGTTCCAAATTAGACAATGTCAGGTCAAAGCCTTCGTCTACCGTACTCACGGCTGAAACCAATTCATCCACATCAACTTCTTCTTGATCTAACATCCAAACAATTTTTTTAGCCTCTTTTTGTAATGCGGAAGCACTGCCGACTGCAATCCCAATTGGCGTATTCAATTCATGCGCAAATCCTGAAACCAATCGACCTAAAGATGCCATTTTTTCACTTTGGACTAATTCATGACGGGTTTTACTTAATTCGCCAATGGTGGTGGATAATTCCGTATTGAGTTTTTTCAGTTCTTTACGTTGTTGTTCAAGCTGCATATTTTTCTTGGTTAATTCACGCTGAGTATTCGCTAATTCATTATTAAGCTGTGATAATTCTTCATATAAATGCGCATCTTGATCCATTTCAACCCGTTGTGTTGCCTGCACTTGGGCTTTCATGGTTTCACGCAAGGCATTGGTTTGCTCATTGTTGATTTTCATCAGCTCGTCAAAAAATTGATTAACGCTGGTTGGGGTGGTATTGCCAATGATAAATAATTTATCTCCATTCAAACCACCTGTAAAATGCAGTAAACTCAATTTGTTATTTGCATAAAAAGTCAGCGGCCAGTCAAATGCAACCCCTTTGGTTCTTACTTCAAGCAGGAAATTAGCGGCTTTTTCTACATTTTCAGCATCAAATGCGGCTGTAAACAGTTGTCCTATCTCAATATGATCCGCTAGATTTAATTCATCGCATAATAGCTCAAGAACTTGACCTTGATCGTCACACAGTAGTGAAATACCCATTGCTGGTTCAAATGTATCCATAGTCATTCCCTTTAAGCTATTAATCGGTTAGATTTATCAATAGCTTCTTGTGCATTACGTGCATAGCCATCTGCTCCAATTTCTTGCCATAAACTAGATTCAAGGTTAAATGGATGACCACCCACCATTATTTTAACATCTTGAAAATCAGGATTCGCACGTACAGCAGCAATCAAGGCTTCAGCAGCATGTAAATGGAAGGTCATTGTGACGGAAATAGCCAGTAAATCAGCTTCTCGCAATTGGAGTTCTTGCAAAATGCTGAGCGCAGGCATATTCGCACCTAAATAATAAGTATCCCAACCCGCCATTTCAAAAAAATCGGCAACCATTCGCACCCCTAATTCATGCAAATCACCACCAACGCAAGTTGCGACCATTGCTTTGCCACTTCTTTCAGTAGAGAAAATATAGGAATACAGTTGTGACATAATTAATTGAGTTGCCGCAGTACAATAGTGTTCTTGCGCGACGCTGATTTTATTCATTTGCCATAAACGACCAATTTCATATTGTGCATATTGAAACACGTCTAAATAAATTTCTTTAACATTCACTCCTTTATTTTCAACCGCATCTAAAATCAAACGGCTGGCAATTTGACGTTCACCGCGTAATAAATATTGTAAATATTCTTGAGCCAATTCAGCATGAGGATGTGATTCTTGAATGAATGAAGGTAATTCTGATGGCAACGAGGGTAATTGATTTAGACCGTGAGAAATATATTCATTGATAATCTCAAAATCACTTTTGGATACTCTTAAATGCTTTTCTAATTCAGAGCGGACAACTTGCAGGTTTTGAACTAAAATATCTGAGGGGACGTTGACCCCATTGAGCAATACTTTTGCCCATGCAATGTAATTTTCAAAAAAAGAGGGATGTCCTGCGGAAATGGCTTCAGACAAATAAGTGAGATGATATTCAACGTCTTGAGTGCAAGCGATTCTGCCTTTCTCACCATAACGCTGCTCTAATTCAGGATATTGTCGATAATATTCTTGCGTAATGATTCCTGCTAAATCAGCACGTTGCTCATTAATTAATTGGCTGACTTCTGGGTTTGGATTAGGCATTTAAGTTTCTCTCTTTGAATTTTATATATTCAAGAACAAATATAATCAAAAAAACGTAATTCAGTTTCTTGTGGAATGAGTTTTAAGCCTTTGGGCATATCTTGATGAGATTGTCGGTGTGCATCACTACGATGCCAATTTTCATAACTTTGCTCATTATCCCAATAGGTTATTAGCCAAATTTCATTAGGTTTTTTACAAGGACTTATTACATCTAGTCGAACAAAGCCTTCACTGTTTTCAACAAAGCGTGGACGGTTTTTAAATGCAGTTTTCACTTCATCTGACATCTCATTGGCAATAACAAATTTACTGAGTGCAACAAACATGATCAACTCCATCCAATATCAATTGCCAATTATCAATTAACAATTAACAATTATCAATTAACAATTAACAATTATCAATTAACAATATTATTACAGCCGAGATTTTTGTCTTGAATATGAGGACTGATCGTCTTGAATTGCTTTAAATATCAAATGGTTTTGAAATCTAGGATTATCGAGAGTCTTATATCATCTTACCGACATTCCGCATATAATTTAAAAAAAGTTTATTTT